>JAPPBZ010000027.1 GCA_026702635.1 Bacteroidota bacterium | reverse complement strand
GTAGTGTCAGCGAATCCGGCGACCAGTTGGGAGCCTCAAAATGCTCCTCCGCATGGCGAACAATCTGGCGCTCACCAGTCTGACTGTCTATAATTTCGAGTGTGCTTTCTACAATTCGCTCACCAACCACTTCATTCTCTTCCAGACGAACATTCTCGAAACGGGCAGTTGTCAGGGCAGTGGAGTCATGAGCACAAACCACTATCCCTGCATACGCTGTTTGCGGTAATTCAACCGTGATATTCGCCACAACAACGGTTCTTTCTGACGGTCTATCCAGATAGAGTGTGAACAAGTTTTCTGTACGCTCAAGACGAAGTGTAGCCGGAGCAGGAACTGGTGTCGTGACTTCATAGGTCTCTCCTCCTTGCTCCGAACGCCACTGCAAGGCAATGAGTCCCTCAGCATGGATCAGGGCATCTACATAAGCGGCGTCCGCATCTAGACTCTCACGCACCATCCATCCTGCCTTGCGATACTGGTGGCCTGTCGTGTCTGTGAATTCTACATCCGCTTTCAGGACAAGGTCTCCCGTCACCTCTTTCCAGGCAAAAAAGAACTCGTCACGGGTCCCGTATATATCGGCACCACCACCGCTGACCGTATACGCCTCCGTATTGCGGTCAAAGTTCAGACTTCCCGTTAGAGAAGGATTTCCAACGTCAGTGAGTCCGTCAAAAATCCCTGTTGAAACGGGCGCTGTACAAGACATCAAAAGAAAGAATGTAACTGGAGCAATGGCCCCCAACCTACTGGACATGGTGCTAGTCATGAAGCCAATCAAAAATATTCAGTTCTTGTCAAGGAAACTAGTCTGACAACGTATATCGATAGAATATCCCGTCTGTGTTATGGAATAGTATCAATTCCTTCTCAGATACAAACTCAATTGAGCCAACCCAGCGTAGTGGTTCTCCAAGATGATCGAACAAGCTGTAGGTGCGCAAAAGCTCCAATGATTCTAAATCCAGTTCTAAAAGTCTATTCGCACGTACACTATTATCAGGATAAGTCACAACCGGTACTATGTACATTCTTGTACTGGTTGCAGCAATACAGCGAACAAGGGAAATTGTGGGTACCGGACCTTCAAGATTTGACGAATAACGATCCTTTGCCCTCTTCATCCCTTCAGAGAAGTATGGCGTATCTGATAAATCTGAGGATTGAATCAATTCGCCGTCAAGTGAAAACTTTTCAACCAATGGAACAGTAAAGCCTACCGTTAACAGATATTCACTGTTAACTAAAGTGGCAAGCCGAGCATTTAGTTGGCGATTCAACATCTCGGAATACGAAGTCTCAAGAAGCTCTCCAAAGGTCTTAGAGGGCGTACCTGAAGAATCCAGTTTCGCTAGTGAATGTGGCTCTTGCGGAAATATTGTTGCAACATACACATGGCCCTGCTTATCTACCGACAGCCCATGGGACCAAATCTTATGTTTTGGATCCAGACGGAAGGAATATAGATACTCTCCTTCAAGTGTAAATACCTGAATTCGATTGGGCCCGGCATCGTAACCATAAATTCTATCCTCGGTTACATAAAAACTATTTGGCCATTCAGAAAACTCACCTGGGCCCTTTCCACCATCACCTATGGTACGAATTATTTCTAGATCATCGTCCAGTGCAAAAATATAGGGATAACCCTCCCCACTCATATAGAGAATATCTTCAACCTGCTGCATGGTCCAAACTTGCTTCATGAAATAGTCCTGTCCCACGGCCTCCACAAAGTCGGTCGCCAACAGCGGGATCTCTTCTTGCACGCTTCCACGCTCAGTAGAACACCCAAAGGAAAATACCACAGCAGTCGAAAAAGCAACTACTGCGATCGGTACCCGAAATGATGAGTGCATGTATTTCGAACAATTTAAAGGTTCAATATCTCAGTTCATTTTTGAGCATTTGAGGTACTCATAACATCCTTCACGGTTTGGGCGAAATTAGAGCGTATGAAATAATGGCACGACCTCAAAATACAAATTGGAGACCGGGTTTTGAGCAGATGTGAACGCGATTGCCTCTAAATACCCGCCCTGTAGTCTCCTTGGTTAAATGAAGTAAAATGGATCACCACTGGGCTGATGCACGACGATTGTGTTGGGTAATCTTGGTTTCAGCCATTCAGCCAGCCACGCCATCCCTGGATCTTCGCTGAGTGCGTGTCCAATTACAATCAACCCCTTCTCCTGATCTCCTTGCCAATTCGCATCGCGCACATACTCTGTCGTCTCCCACTCCCGCACTTCTCCGACTACAAGGACATCCACTTCAGAAAGCACCTCGATCTGTCGTCTTCCGCCCACGGCTCCGACCAGTAGCCCTACCCTGCTGCATGACATCCCTGCATTACCCATCACACGAATCCGCTTCGCACCGAACCTTGCCTTCATAAATTGGGACAGTTCCGCGAGTGATATAGGGGGAATTCGACACAATTGAGGTTGACCAGCCTCTGCATATGCCTCCCAACCGAGTAGTTTCAGGACACCCGTAGCAATGCCGTCTGGCTTGTATGCGTGCCAGTAATCATGGAATCGCCACACTACAATCCCATGATCTTCCAAGGTCTTTCGCTTTTTTTGATACACCGAATTATTCTCAAGCCAGTCCGTCTCATCCAGATGGTTATAGTATGTTGGCTCGTGCGTGATGATCAGATTCACACCATGCTGCGCCGCATAATCAATCGTTCGATGAGTCGCCAGAAAAGTAGTAATAACGCCGCGCAGCGGTTGAGATGGATCACCCGATTTGACCGTATCTACGGTGGAATCCCACGGTGCTCCCGGGATTTCATGCATGATCAAATTGATTGCATCCTGAATAGTTGGTACTTTTTTGGGGAGACCTGCCAAAATGATCCCCCCTCCTGACTGGGCCAAAAAATCTCTCCTTGTAATCATAGCTTATTTTCTTACCGACAAATAAAGATACAAAACATCGATCCTATGGATCTCCATTCCCTATCTTATACCTACAACTCACTCGCTCCCTCTATCATGCTACGTATACTCACTCTCTCATTAGTCACTTTTTGTGTCGTATCAACTGGTCATGCGCAGACATGGACCTCACTTGTTGATGGAGACGACCTTTCTGGATGGGAAAAACTCGGAGGCGAAGCGACCTATGTGGCCTCCGATGGCACGGTCACCGGAACAACCTCCGAAAATACTCCCAATACATTTCTGGCCACCAAGCAGTCCTACGGTGATTTTGCGCTCAGTGTCGAAGTGTGGGTTGACCCTGAAATCAATTCCGGCATTCAAATTCGGAGCGAATCCAAGGAGGATTATTTGAACGGCCGCGTTCATGGATACCAGGTAGAAATTGATCCCAGCTCCCGAGCCTGGAGTGGGGGTATCTATGACGAGGCGCGAAGAGGCTGGTTATATCCTCTTTCGGTAAATGAAGACTGCCGTGGTGCTTTCAACCCACAGGGATGGAATCATTACTACATCGAAGCAATCGGCCCCTCCATCCGAACATGGGTGAACGATGTACCCTGTGCTGCACTTTATGATAACATGACTGCTTCGGGCTTTATCGCATTACAGGTACATAGCGTTGACCGATCAGAGCTGTCTGGGCGTAATGTACACTGGCGAAATATTAGAATCATGGACGAAAGCGTCACCCCTCGTGAGTGGACAAGCAATTATGTGGTGAACCTCGTACCCAATTCTCTCAGTAAGCAAGAAATTGCACAAGGATTCTCACTGTTATTTGACGGCAAGACCACAGATGGTTGGCGAGGGGCAGGCAAGGAAACTTTCCCGGAGAAAGGCTGGAAAGTTCAAGACGGCGTCCTAATGGTTGAGGCCTCCGGGGGAGCTGAGGCAGCTTACGGAGGGGATATCGTGACCGTTGATGAATACTCCACCTTTGAGTTCAGCTTGGATTTTAAGCTTACCGAAGGAGCAAACAGCGGCATCAAATACTATATCACTGAATCGTATGGTAGCGATGCTTCTGCCATCGGTCTGGAGTACCAGCTCCTCGATGATGAGCGCCATCCTGATGCCACGCAAGGAGCTGCCGGTAACCGAACCCTCGGATCCCTTTATGACCTGATTCCCGCCCACGAAGGAAAGACCGTTCGTAAACCCGGTCAATGGAATCGGGCTCGCCTTGTCGTGACCGGGACACGACTAGAAGAAACTGTCACCGGAAGTCGAATGACGGAATCCGAATTCAAGGGGGCACATGTGGAGCATTGGCTCAATGATCGTAAAGTCGTGGCGTATGAGCGTGGCACTCCCGTCTTTGATGCCTTGGTAGCCAGAAGCAAATATGTTGTTTGGGAGGGATTCGGACACTGGTCACAAGGCCATATCCTTTTGCAAGATCATGGAGATGAAGTTCACTTCCGCAGTATCAAGGTCCGAAAAATTGACTAACAGCCTCGTGATGCGACCGACAGAGGATACCATGACTGCACTTGAAGACCCACGTAAGCGCCTCCGTACTCACCGCGTTGATCTCACATCAGAATGAGCAGAATTCGTTGGGGAATCCTCTCAAGTGCCCGCATTGCGCGACAGAAAGTCATTCCTGCTATTCAGGATAGCCAATGTGGAACAGTGGCCGCCATTGCCTCCAGAAACCCTGATCTGGCACAGCAAGTCGCCGAAACTCATCAGATTCCTACAATCTGTCCTACCTACCATGACCTGATCCAACTGGACACGATTGATGCCGTCTACATCCCACTACCAAATCACTTACATGTTGAATGGGCTTGCAAAGCCATCAAGGCGGGAAAACATGTGTTGTGTGAGAAACCATTGGGGCTCAATGAAATGGATGTGCAGCATCTTCTGAACGTATCTCGACAGTATCCCAAGCAACTTGTTGCGGAGGCATTTATGTATCGCCATCACCCACAATGGACACGTACGCGCGAATGGGTTCGAACCAACTATATCGGTGAGTTGCGAAGTATTCACGTTCACTTTTCCTACGATAACAGGGATCCTGATAATATTCGTAATAAGTTGGAGTTTGGCGGTGGAGCACTCATGGATATCGGCTGCTACGGGATTTCTGTTGCCCGCTGGCTATATGGTTCGGAGCCTAAACGGGTATGTGCACACGCTGAGCGGCATCCTCAATTCAGAACTGACACATCTACAACCGCTCTATTGGATTTTGCTCAAGGTGGCGCCACTGTCATCTGTGGGACACAGATCCAGAGAGCTGAGCATGTCACAATTGTGGGTACTAAAGGGAAGATCACATTACAAACTCCATTCAATATCCCCCCAGATGAACCCGCGTATCTGGATCTCCAGCAAGATCAAGAACGGTCGATTCACACTCTGGGGCCGGCAAATCAGTTTTCAGAGCAGTGTGATGCATTCGCAGCCGCTGTAATTGACGGAGAACCGCTTTGTACTCCGATTGTCGACTCTTTGAACAATATGAGAGTCATTGATGCATGTTTTCAAAGTGCACAGGCCAATACATGGATCACCTGTGAACACCTGACTGATCCCTGATCATCTGTTCCAATAACATCCTAAAACCCCCTACATTATGAACCGTCGTGACTGGATTCGCCTTAGCATTGCAGGTACTGCCTTGCCGCTTCTGCCCGGCTTTACCCCCCTGCCTCAAAGATCGGATCAAATCCCGATTCGTCTTCACAGCAACGAAAACCCCTATGCCCCCGGAAATTCTGCGCGGACGGCAATGCTGGAGGCCCTGGATGAAACTAACCTTTATCCTTACTCCCATTACCGCAGTTTGGAGGCCATGATTGCTGCTCGCGAAGGACTTCAACCAGAGCATGTAGTTCTGGGAGCCGGGTCCAGTGAAATTCTCCGCATGGCTGCGATGGCGTATGGACTTGATGATGGCGAAATCGTCACCGCATATCCCACGTACGAGGGACTGGAGAACTATGCAAACTCCATTGAAGCACGGGTTCATCGTGTCCCCCTTAAAGCGGACAAGAGTATTGACCTTGCTCTTATGGATTCCCGAACAACCCAGAATGTAAGGCTAGTTTTTGTTTGTAATCCAAATAATCCTACAGGGACGATTTGTGACAAGGACGAGCTGACCGAGTTTTGTACTCGGGTTTCTCGGCGATCTGTGATCCTGGTTGATGAGGCTTACTACGAATTGGTTACTGACCCCCGCTACAGCAGTGCTGTACCTCTTGTCAAGGCGGGAGCCAATGTAATCGTCTCACGAACTTTTTCAAAGGTCTACGGCTTGGCCGGATTGCGCGTGGGCTACGCCCTAGCCCGTCCGGACATAGCGGAACGTCTCCGTAATTACAGTACGGCGATCAACATCAATATTATGGCACTCCGGGCTGCTATCGCCTCCCTTGAAGATCGTCGATTCCTGAATTACAGTACAACTCAAATTGAAAACAGTCGTATTGAAACCGCTCGTAGGCTACGGGAGCTTGGACACTCCGTTGTCGAATCGCATACCAACTTCGTATTCTTCCATCTTGGTCGTCCCATTGAAGAATTTCAGCAATCAATGGCTTCACACGGTATCCTGGTCGGACGCCCATTCCCACCCTATCTGGATTGGTGTCGTCTAAGCATCGGAACTGAAGATGAAATGTCGCAATTCTTTGATGCATTTACAAAAATCATGAGCCGCTAACTCGGTAGTACCTCCGCAACGATATGCTCACTCGGGGCTTCTCCGTAAATCTGACAGTTTATCTACTCCTGAGTATCGCATGTGTGCTGCCCTCGAATGGGCAGGATGCGGGGTTTCAGTTTGCACGCGTTTGGTATGAGAGTCATCCAGGATTCCGGGAAAGTGCCTGGGCTACGGATTATCCCACAGCAGAGTATAATCTGCATGAAGCGATCAGCCGCACAACCGGGCTCCAACTAGAAGGACCACCGGTAGTGGTTTCATTGAAGGACCCCACCATCTTTGAATACGCGGTACTCTACTTGACCGAGCCCGGATACTGGCGCACAAATGAAGAAGAGGTGGAGAATTTAAGGCGCTATCTTGATCGGGGCGGGTTCTTGATTATTGACGATTTTCACGACTACGGACGCGGATATACGGGACCACAGTGGAATAATATGTATGACAATATCAAGAGGGTCTACCCAAACCGCGAGCCCATCGAGCTAACTGCCGATCATCCGATCTGGCAGATTTATTACGATATTGATCCAGATGCAGCTATTTCCACGAAAAACGGTGGCTCTTGGCGTTGGGGCGGAATGCGTTTCGCACCAGAAGATGATATCTACTACGCTGTATTCGATGATGCAGGCAGACCGATGATTATCATCTGCTATAACCAGGATATCGGGGATGGCTGGGAATGGCCGGGAGGACGCAATTTAGGGTCTGCTTCGACGGTGAGCTTCCAGATGGCAATCAACTTCATCTTTTATACCCTTACTCATTAACTGCTTGGCGACCAAGAGGTCGCCGTCAGAAATGAGGGCCAATTGGCCGACCATACTAGCCACCGTATTTCACTTTGGCAACGCCATAAGTGCACGGATGGATCGCGTGGATGCTCGTGTAAGTCCTATCAAGACATAAACCAAAAGGACTAACAGTAGTCCTGTATACGGGAGAAATCCGATCAGCAGCACGGAAATGATATAGGCGCCTGAAGCGATGGGATACTGGCGAAGATAATCAAATGAAATTCTTGGCACCCCATCAAAGCGGATCAGAGACACCATGAGAAACGACAGAAGCACCACAACGGGGATAAGTACCTCCATATCAAGTATGCCTGATCGCAATAGCCATGTTTCCTGATCAATATTGAGTACAATGGCAATGATACAATAAGCTTGCACGGGGGCTGGCAACCCCTCAAAGTCAAGTTTCTTCTCTTCCGAAAATTGCAAATTGAACCGCGCAAGGCGTACTGCGGAACACATTGCAGGCAGGGCACTGATAATCAGGCCAAACATCCCGCTGCCCTCCAGCATTCGCGCATAAATCAGATAGGCTGGAGCCACACCGAACGATACAACATCGCACAAAGAGTCAAGCTCTGCACCAAAAAGACTGACGCCACGTGTCAAACGTGCTGCCATTCCGTCTAATAAGTCGAATAAGCCCGCAAGGATAATCAAATAGCAAGCGTACACGAATTGTCCCTGGTGAATCTGGGTAATCGCCACGAACCCACAGAACAGGTTCATGAGTGTAAAAAAAGAAGGAACTGCGACACTGGTCCGACTTCCCTTGCGTACTTGGGAATCCCCGTCGCGATCCTCCGCGGATCGGCGAGTCAACTTAATGGATCTTTTTCGATCACCCATAGGCACGTTAAGATGGTCAATGAAGATCGGACAAATAAAACCCAGTATCCATGCTCGCTCCCAATCTCATATCCATAAGGCCTAGTTTGAAGATCCTCGCGAAGGTACTGTTCCCATTGCACTGCAACCCCAGCCCAGAGCCGTGCGAGCATCGTGTACGGTTTTGATTTGAATCTGTCCAGACACCAAGGTAAAATCCTCCGATTGACAATTGCTCATTCCATCTCTGCAGATTCACTCTGAATCGGCTGCACGATACCAATTATAGTAACCCCAGCACGCACCCTATCGCCGACTTTTGCCTCAACCGGCATATCCACCGGAAATATGATATCCATGCGTGATCCAAACCGGATCAATCCAAATCGTTCACCTGCTTTAGTCTTATCCCCCTCTGAGAGCCGACAGATAATGCGCCGCGCCAGACTCCCCGCAATTTGTTTGAATAAAATTCGTCTCCCGGAGAGATGCTCTATCCCGATCTGGGACTGTTCATTGGAGGTGGAGGCCTTAGGATGCCATGCCACTCGGAACTTTCCCGGCCTATATGCGACATATCGCACTATTCCACTGACCGGAACTCGGTTAACATGAACATCCAGTACGGAGAGGAAAATCGAAATTCTCCACGCTACCCCTCCAATGAACCATGGTTCTTCCTCCTGAATGATTTCCACAATTTTACCGTCCGCTGGCGCCAGAATTAATGTATCTGAATCCGGTGGCCCTGTACGTTCCGGATCTCTGAAAAAATAGGCGACCATCAGCCCCAATCCGGGCAAAAAGAGCGGGACGAAAATGAACTCAAACCACCTCGGCACTCCAGGGATTAGCAGTATGAGTCCCGCCACGATCAATCCTATAACGAATGCTATGGCTACCAAAGCCACCCCTTCGCGAGCAATCATGGTATTAGCACAGTCATCCTCTCGTATTCATCAAACCCACGGTCCATCTTCAAACCAGTAACCTTTACTATGAGCTGCAGACCATCGAAAATTGCGACTTCGGTACATCCACTGAGCAGAAAAGCGCGGCGATGCCATAGCACCTGACCTAAAAGATAAAGCACGTTGAGGATTACCCTCTCTCAGATACTCCAAGCGTGCTGCTGCGAGCAGGAACTGGGCTGCATAACTTCTGGTTGTCACCGGGTATCCTACCCACAAATCCCGTATCAGAACTCCCTGGTGCGATCGATGTATGTTACGCTTGTTTAGGCCCCATATATTTCCTTGATTTCATCACGGAATCCACTGCATAACTTGATGTTATCGTTGCACGGCCGCTGAACTATCTGATCGAAATACTTGTTTTATGAGGCACTCCAGCGCCAAGTTGTGACAATAAACGTAGCTCTTCCATTGATCAAGTGGGTTCAATTTTTCATCTGATCTCGTAGCCTCCGAGTAATGACGCTCATTCACCGAATGGTCTTGAAACAGCTCCCCGGCCCATTTCTGGGTTGGTTGCTACTTCTGCTATTCCTTTTGCTGATGCAGTTTTTGATCAAGTTTCTGCCAGATCTGGCTGGCCGGGATCTGCCGATCGGGCTCATTCTGGAACTGATCACCTATAACCTTGCCTATATGGTTGTACTGGCCGTGCCCATGTCTGCCCTTTTGGCAACTTTGATGGTCTTTGGCTCGCTTGCAGAGTCGCGCACGTGGATCGTAATCCGTAATTGCGGCATTACTCTCTGGAGTTTCACCTGGCCTGTACTTACCGCTGCCGCCCTTCTCTCCTGTGGCATGATGTACTTCAATAATGTACTGCTTCCAGAATCTAATTTCAGGGCCCTTAGTATGTGGCAGACAATTCGAAGTGCACGACCAGGGTTTGAGCTAGAACCGGGGATTTTCTACCAGGAGATTGACGAATACAGTATCCTGGTCGGCCAGCGAGAGGGTAACCTCCTGTACGATATTCTTATCTATGACTACACGCAGGGGATTGCCAATGGATCAACGATTCGGGCAAAAAACGGAGAATTAATCCCGCGGGGAAATTTTCTGGATATGATCCTCAAAGAAGGTGAAATGCATCGGCTCTATCGACCTACCGGTGTACAGACAATTGAGCGGTATGAAAAACTGACCTTTGAGCGTTTTCGCTTGCGCCTTGATCTGAGCGAACTCGGCCTTCAAACCAATGCTCAAACAAGTGGATACCGGTCTGATCGTTCAACTCCTGTGAATCGGATGTTTGAAATTGTTGATTCTCTTAAGGACCGTCTGGCAGAGCAGACTGCTGAACTTCAGAACAGTATGCCGCGCCCCCTCTCATCGGAGGCACCATCAACCATCTCCCCAATGAGCCCTGAGCGTGAAACATCTTCCCCATTCGTGTTTCACGGAGGTCCTCCTCAAGTAGATTCAACCGCTCCACGCAGTGTTCTGAAAGGCTTAACAACAGATCAGATCCGTCGAACATACCAACAAGCACGCGATTATGGACGAGATGCGCGAAGTTCCGTTGCCAGCAGAGGGAGAAACCTTAGACAAACCGCAATGACAATCAGTCGCTACCAGGTGGAGATTCACAAGAAGTATTCCATCTCAATTGGCTGGTTTATCTTTGTCAGCGTTGTTATACCACTTGGGGTG
>JAPPBZ010000136.1 GCA_026702635.1 Bacteroidota bacterium | reverse complement strand
CCAGGATCAATAGTTCAAAGGCAATGATTGCCGTCAGTACGGATTGAAAGAGCGTATCTCCTACTGGGCCTCCAATAGTACTGAGTGCGAGTGCAGCTCCCGCCCCAATGGTAAGGAAGGATAAATTCCACGGATGCAGGAAGGTCTCGCGAGTATAGTTGATCTCTCCCTCTTTCATGCGTCTTTGTCGGGAGTATCAGCCTTTAATCTGGGACCAATGGTCTTGGTGGGAGGATCAGGGGTTTGAGCGGCCGCATCCAAATCATCGGCCGATTTTTTCTCTGGTGGCAACTCGTCTTCTAATGCAACTTCGAGACGGGCCTCATTCAAAGCTGTCTCAGCATCCAGTCGTGCCGTAAATTCGTCTGCAGTATCTCCTGCGCTAGCCAGAGTGTCCACCATGGCGCCCAGAGCGTTGTTGATTGCCTGTGTTTTCTTGGCAGACTCAATCGTACGACGGATCTGCTTACGCTCTCGAAGCTCCTTGATATATTGTTCTTTAAGACGTGCGCGTTCCTCTTCAGGCATCGCTACGATTCCCGGTTGCGTGTACGCCCCATGGTCTTTTCCTCAGGGCTCTCTACATCAGTACGTTCAGGATCCGTTGTTGGTTCAGAGAGCAGCCCCATTTCACGTTTCATCTGGTTCACCAGTTCGGCAGCCCGCAAGTCTTCAGCCTCTTCATCCAAGCGGATTGCCTGCAGATCCACAGAATCCATGGCAACTTCGATACGTGCTTCATTTTTAGCCGTTTCCTGATCCAAGCGTTGAATCATTTCATCGTGCGTCTGATCAATCCCGCCTACTTCGAATTTCTCAAGTGCATCGGCAACATTTGCTTGCCATTTTGCACGCTCACTCGCACGTAGGGCTTCCTGAGCAGCATCAATTTTCCTCTGGCGCTCACGCATGAATGCTTTTTTGACCTGTTGCGCTTTATCATAGGCGGCAGTTGCATGAGCAAGCTGTTCCTGAGTTTTCACAAGATTGGCCTGGGCGGTTTCAAATCGAACTGCATGTTGCTGCGCAAGGTCGTCACGCCCACCTTGGATTGCGGACTGGATCTTTGACCTCAATGTATGCACTTCGGCCTGGACACGTTTGAGTTCTTTTTGCAGGAGGATTACATTGGCTTTTACGGTCGCAATGTTTTCATTCATTTTCGGGACCTGATCATTCAGTTCCCGAATATTCTGCTCCAGAATTAGCTTGGGGTTTTCCAGGGAAGAGATGGCGCCCCCAAAAATTGATCGAATTGCACGTTTGAATCGGGTCCAGAGAGACATGTTAAAAAGAAATTAGCTGAACTGTAAGATACCTAACTCTGCGAGATTAAATTATGTTCTCGCGAATTAGATGCCCATCCTTCAAAAGTGAGGCGGTCAATAAGAATGTTTGGTTTATCAACGGGTTTTTTCGAGAACGTAAAGGCATCAAAGATACTGTGTGCAACCTGCTCAGGTTGATCAGTCTTTCGAGTATAGAAGCTTGCCAGCGGTTGCCCGGGTGTAGCTCTTTCGCCTGGACGCAGGTGTAATACGATCCCTGCTTCAGGATCGATTTTGTCATCAATTACCAGTCTTCCGACTCCAAGGCTGTTCCCGATTTCAGCAAGCGTGAATGCATCCACGTCACTCACGTATCCGCTGATATCCAGCGGGACCGTGACGGTCTGAGGTTCCAAGGTACGCATACGAAGTGCAGGATCATGAATGACAGCAGGATCTCCACCCTGGGCCTCCACAATCTTCGCCAAAAAATTCAGTGCGTGGCCGGATTGCACTACAGTTTGTGCCATTTCCTCACCTTCTTCAGGTGACCCAGCCAAATCTGCAAGCGCAATCATTTCACCGCTCAGCTTCAGGGATAACTCAAGTACATCTTCGGGGCCTTCCCCACGTAGGCAGTTGATTGATTCTTCAACCTCAAGCCAATTCCCGATGGCCCGCCCCAGGGGAATGTTCATATTGGTGAGCCAGGCAATCGTGCTCATCCCAAAGTGTTCTCCAACATTTACCAGGGTCTCTGCAAGTTCTCGTGCCTCTTCGTTCTTTCTCATAAAAGCGCCGCGACCGAGTTTCACATCAAGCACCAATCCATCGATGCCTTCGGCCAGTTTCTTACTTAGGATTGAGGCGGTAATGAAGGGAATAAAGTCGACACTCGCAGTCACATCCCGCAGGGCATACAGCTGGCGGTCAGCCGGCGCGATTTCCTTGGTTGCTCCAATCATTGCAACGCCAAGCCCACGGATCTGGCGGTAGATATCATGGATTTGCAGGTTTGTACGAAACCCGGGGATAGATTCCAACTTATCAAGTGTTCCTCCAGTATGTCCTAGAGCTCGGCCTGAGATCATGGGTACACGAACCCCGCATGCTCCGACAATTGGAGTGAGCACGAGTGAAATTTTATCTCCAACTCCGCCCGTTGAATGCTTATCAACTACGGGAGTGGAAATGGCAGAGAAGTCCAGGATCCTCCCCGAATTCAGCATACACTGGGTCAGTGTGATCGTCTCATTCAGGGCCATGCCACGCAGTTGCGCAGCCATCAGAAACGCTGCCATCTGGTAATCAGGTATACGCCCTGCGGTATACCCTTCAATCAGATACTGAATCTCGGCGGATGAAAGCTCTGAGCCCTCACGCTTCTTCTTAATGATCTGGATTGCATCCATGACTGTACGAAACACGAAAGGCGAACCAGATTACGGTCCGCCCCCTAAAACATTCAAATACACAAAGACTGTTATTTGCTGGCACTTTTTTTGCCGTACCTGCGATGAAATTTTTCGACGCGACCTGCGGTGTCTACGTATTGCCGACGTCCCGTATAAAATGGATGATTCGTACTGTCAACATCGGACACATACTGCTCGGACGGCATCGTTGACCGCGTTTCAAATTCGGTCCCATCGGCGAGGCGCACCTTGATCGGGCTGTAGTCTGGATGGATTCCTTTTTTCATTGATCTCGTATCAGGTATACACAGCAGCCCCGCTCTAATCATCCTGCTTCGGCTATGTTCCATCTTTGAGAAGAGCCTCGGTGCGGGCGATCGTATCTCGGAGTGTTGCGGCCTTCTCAAACTCCATTTTCTCGGCAGCTTCAAGCATTTCCACATTCATTTGCTTAATCAGATCTCGCTTCTCCGCTTCAGTGAGCATTTTAATCAAGGGATCATCCAGTTCCCGTGGTATTTCAGGCGCTTCTCCGGGGTGGATGAGTGGTGTTTGTCCTCCAGGCTCGCGCTCTTCAGCGACCACGGTTCCACGCAGCACATCACGGCGGTCTTTGTGCACCGTCTGGGGAACGATTCCATGTTTTTCATTATAGGCCAGCTGTTTTGTTCGGCGGCGGTTGGTCTCATCAAGCATTCGCTGCATACTTCCGGTGACTTTATCTGCATACAGTATGATCTTGCTATTGATGTTGCGTGCGGCACGTCCAGCTGTCTGTATGAGCGCACGGTCACTTCGGAGGAAGCCTTCTTTATCAGCATCTATGATCGCTACCAGAGATACTTCCGGGAGATCAAGTCCTTCTCGAAGCAGGTTCACTCCCACCAGCACATCGTATGCGCCAAGTCGAAGATCCCGCAATAACTCAACCCTTGTGAGTGCATCAATGTCTGAGTGGAGATAGCGGCATTGGATCCCAAATGATTCCAGATAGTCCGTCAAATCTTCTGCCATGCGTTTTGTCAGCGTCGTAACCAAGGTTCGTTCACTGCGTCGGTTCACACTACGGATCTCTTCCAGAAGGTCATCAATTTGATGTTCACTAGGTCGGATCAAGACAGGCGGATCGGGGATGCCGGTAGGACGAATGACTTGCTCAACAAATTCTCCTTCTGATTTGATGAGTTCATAGTCTCCCGGGGTTGCACTCATGAAGATCGTTTGGTGTTGCCGCTCTTCATACTCTTCAAACGTCATTGGTCGATTGTCCAGCGCAGAGGGCAGCCGAAAGCCATGCTCAACCAGCGTGAGTTTGCGGGCTCGATCGCCGTTGTACATTGCCCGTACCTGCGGAATCGTTGTATGACTCTCGTCAACCACAAGAAGGAAATCATCCGGGAAGTAATCCATGAGGCAATATGGACGCTGCCCCTCAGGCAATCCGGTCATATGACGGCTATAATTCTCGATCCCTGAGCAATAGCCCAGTTCGCGAATCATTTCAAGATCAAAAAGTGTACGTTGCTCCAGGCGCTGGGCTTCCAACATTTGATTTCTTTGCCGGAGCACTGCGAGGCGCCATTGCAGCTCGTCTTCAATGGCGGCAACTGCACGATCGATCTGTTCTTTTGGTGTCACGAAAATGCGGGCGGGATAGATGGTCAGTGCCGCGTGTTCCTGTTCAAGGGTCTCTCCTGTGAGTGGATGGATCATAGTGATTTGCTCAATCTCATCTCCCCAGAAGAGGACACGGTATGCAATATCTTCCGCATAAGTGGGATAGATGTCTACCGTATCTCCGCGTACCCTGAATGTCCCAGGTTGGAGCTCCATGTCATTGCGTTTATAGAAAATTCCAATCAACTGCAGGAGTAGGTCCCCACGTTCTATTTCCTGGCCGGATACGAGTTGGACAATCTGGGATTGATACTCCTTGGGGGAGCCCAAGCCATAAATACAGGAAACACTTGCCACTACGATTACATCTGAGCGCCCGGATACTAGGGCACTGGTTGCCCTTAACCGAAGTCGATCAATTCGATCATTAATGGACAGATCCTTTTCTATGTAGGTATCGGAGTGAACGATATAGGCTTCGGGTTGATAGTAATCATAGTAGGAGATAAAGAATTCAACAGCATTATTCGGGAAAAACTGCCGAAACTCGGCGTAGAGCTGAGCAGCCAGCGTTTTGTTGTGACTCATGACGAGGGTTGGCCTCCCGATGTTCTGGATCACGTTACTGATTGTGAATGTTTTCCCAGATCCCGTCACTCCAAGAAGCGTCTGATGTTCTTTTCCTTGAACCAACCCCTCGGTAAGGGCCTTGATCGCACTTGGTTGATCTCCAAACGGCGCGAACGGAGCACATAACTCGAATGTGCGCTGGGAAAGCGGAACGGACATGGGTATGGTCAACAGAAAAGGAGTTTAACGGTTGTATGAATAAAGTACTATACTGGCGTATATTCTGACGTCTCTCAACTCACCATTGCATTCGATCAATCGTCATGACACACCGACTTCTGATTATTCTTGGCCTGACGTTCATTGCATTTCAGGCCGAGGGGCAAACCCTTCAATGGGAAGACTATGCCCCCGTTTCTACGCTTGTGGTTGAAGAAAATCTACTAACGAAAGCAAAATATCGTTTTGTTGATGCGCATGGGCATCAATGGCGGATTGGCACCGCATCCAAGGAAGAAATAGGTGAATTGGTTGCGGCAATGGATGACTTGAACTTGGTGACGATGGTCAATTTAAGTGGGGGCAGCGGTCAGGATCTATTGCAAAAGGTTAAAAACACGGATTTACATGCGCCCGGCAGATTTGTACATTTTGCAAACATTGATTTTTCGAGAATTGATGAGGCTGGATTCGGAGAGACTGCTGCAGCACAACTGGAGATGGATGTAAAGAATGGTGCTGCAGGGCTCAAAATATTCAAAAATCTGGGGATGTCGGTCTTTGATTCGAGCGGAGTCCGGTTAAAAACGGATGATCCACGACTGGATCCAATCTGGGCAAAGTGTGGGGAATTAGGTATTCCGGTTCTGATTCATACTGCAGATCCATCACAATTCTGGCTCCCTCACGACCGATTCAACGAGCGCTGGTTTGAGTTGAAGGAGCGCCCGGGACGAAAGCGGGAGCCGGACCCATCTTGGGATGTGTTGATCCAAGAGCAGTGGAATGTGTTCAGAAAACATCCCGAGACGATCTTCCTCAACGCACATCTTGGCTGGTTGGGAAATGATTTGCAGCGATTGGGAGAGCATTTGGATGAGTTTCCCAATGTCTACACAGAATTGGGAGCTGTGGCTGCAGAGCTCGGCCGTCAGCCGCATACTGCACGGCGGTGGATGATCGATTACCAGGATCGCGTATTGATGGGCAAGGATTCCTGGAACGCCTCCGAGTATCATACCTACATCCGTCTCTTCGAAACTGCCGATGAATTCTTCCCCTATTATCGGAAGCGTCATGCCTGGTGGATGATGTATGGATTGGATTTACCCGATGAGGTTTTGCGTAAGGTGTATTACAAGAATGCACTTCGGATTATTCCAGCAATTGATGAAAGTCTGTATGAGGATGACTGGAACACGGATCATGTCCCTGCCGAGGAGCCTCGCCTGAGTCCACTCCAATTAGCCCGTACGCAGCTGGGGGATGCTTATGTGAAAGTGCACTACAGCTCGCCACGCAAACGGGGTCGCAAGATATTTGGAGACCTGGTTCCATTCGGAGAGCTTTGGCGCACCGCAGCCAATGAGGCCACAGAAATCACGTTTACTGGAGGTGTTCAGGTCGGCGATCAGGAATTATCAGCGGGGACGTATTCACTCTTCAGCATTCCAGATGAGACACAGTGGACACTGATTCTGAACCGTGCTCTGGGCCAAAATGGCACAGGTCAGTACGATGAGGAAGAGGATATGCTGCGGGTTGTGGTTCCAGCTACTCCGTTGGATTCGGTCCGGGAGGCATTCACGATTCGTTTCGACGGAAGTGGGGATGGAGTTAACATGGTGATCGAATGGGATCAAACCAGGGTGGTCTTGGCTCTAAAAGCGTCTTAGTGCAAGCAGACACTGTCTGGATATACGCTTTGGTGCACGAAGTACCCAGCCAGCGAGTCTATTTGATAGCAGCGGGCACATCGAATGCACAGGCATCTGGAGTGTAATTTCCTGAGAAGCTCGATACTGGAACCTCCCATGTTCCGCATCTCCCTGAGCGAGATGCAATGGGCCTTGTTTTCGGAGTGTTTGGAATCTCCAAAAAAGCACTGTCTCAATGTTGAGACAAGAACCGATCAAGGTTAGTTGGGAACGGGAGTGAGCCAACCGAATGGATCGTTTCCTTGCTCGACGATATCAAAAAATGCTTCTTGTATTTTGCGCGTGATTTCTCCGCGTTTCCCATTACCAATGACATACTTGTCTACCGAGCGGATGGGAGTAACCTCAGCAGCGGTGCCTGTAAAGAACAGCTCATCTGCAATGTAGAGCGCCTCACGTGGCATACTTCCCTCATGTACCGGAATCCCCGCAACTTTTGCCAACTGGATCACCGTTGATCGTGTGATACCCGGCAGGATTGAGAAGGCCGTCGGTGCCGTATAAATCTCGCCATCTCGAACAAGGAATAAATTCTCCCCGCTGCCTTCTGCGAGATAGCCACTGGTGGTTAGCATAATTCCTTCTTCGTACCCATTGAGCATTGCATCCATCTTGACCAAGCTGGCATTGATGTAGTTACCTCCTGCTTTTGCAATAGCGGGCACAGTATTCGGAGCGAATCGGTTCCAGGAAGCCACCTGCACATCAATCCCTTCTTCGAGTGCATCTGCTCCAAGATATGGGCCCCACTCAAAGACTGCAATGGCGGTTTCGACGGGATTATCTAGTGGACTCACTCCCATCGGGCCCAGCCCTCGAAACATGATAGGCCGGATATAACTGGACTGTAGGTTACTCCGTGAGACGGTTTGAATTGCTGCCTGCTGGAGAGCTTCCAAGTCATAAGGAGGCTTCATACGGTAGATCTTGGCCGAATCCAGCAAACGACGCATGTGTTCGCGAAGACGAAACACAGCCGTACCTTTTTTGGTCTGGTAAGCACGAATGCCTTCAAATACACTTGAGCCGTAGTGAATCACGTGTGCAAGCACATGAACTTTTGCCTCTTCGTAGGGGACAAACTTCCCGTTAAACCAGATATCGTAATTCATGCTGAATTGAATTTGAAAGCGCACTTACGTATAAGAAGACATGCGGTTGCAATCTGAGACAGTTACGCGGCTAGTCTTCTACGCAGATGACGTGATATGATTGCAAATCGGAAGATAATTCCAAGGATTTTTACCGATGCCTTTGCGGCTCCTATCAGGGATCCGGTGATTTTGGATACACCTACTCGTCTCCGATAGGAGACCGGTATTTCTGTGATACGTAAACCTGCTATATGCGCTTTGATTTGCATCTCAATGGTCCAACCGAAGGTTGCGTCACGCATATGCAACTCCATCAGGGACTGATATCGAATGGCTCGGAAGGGGCCCAGATCGCTATAGCGGGCCCCCCAGAATAATCGCATCAGAAAACAGGCTAGGCGATTTCCCCAGCGTGCCTGTGGTAAGAGAGCGCCCTGCTCACTCACTCCCTTGATGCGGCTGCCGATCACGAGATCATGTGTTCCCGCCTGAATCGGGGCGACTAGAGTGGACATCTCATCGGAGTGATCCGAATAGTCGCCATCGAGAAATACGATTACGTCTGGATTCCGGCTTGACGCATAGGCAAGCCCGCGAAGACAAGCATAGCCATAGCCGCGGCGGGATTCGTGCAGTACCGTTGCTCCTGCCTTGGATGCATTTTTTTCTGTTGCGTCTGTAGAAGCGTTATTCACAACGACGACTTCGGTAACGAGTCCACGAGGGATATCTTGAATCACTTGGGCGATTGCTTCGGCTTCATTAAATGCAGGAATGATAACCAGGACACGCATCAAGAACAGTAGCTGACAAAATGATTAAACCAGGAATAATTTTAAGATGTTTGAGTACACCCTAGCCGATACACGCTCCTCTCAGTCATAGAAATGGTAGATCTAAAGAGCATTAGAGACTCGTTTACGATGAGTGCTTCATGGTTTCAGGGGATCGCGTTTGCGATTTTTAATCGGCGAATCAGTCATAATTCATCTCTTTGCATATTTGGATGCTTGATTGCCTTAGGCAATGCAAGTGCCCAATCTGGTAATATCCTGTCAGAGAACTTTCGAAAAGTACAAACAATTACGTTGTCCGACCCGCAGGAGGTACTCCCAGAGGACTTGTTGATCAGTCAAATCTGGAGCTTAGATATAGATTCCAAGGGGCGATTATTAGTTGTTGATCTATCAGGAGGACAAGCTTTTCTATTTGACTCAGATGGCAGTCTCCTAGCCGTCCTGGACCCGTCCTCATGTCATCCGGGCTTTGAATTCCGACCTGTAAATGCAATTTTCCAGGATGATCAGTCCATTTTTCTTGTAAATGCCGGTCCATGGGGGTACCGTTTCACGGCAGAAGGAGAATGTTTGGGAAATGTTCATTCGGATTTTTCTCTCGCTATGGTAGGATTTCTGGATACAGATTCTCGGGGCAATCTTGTTGGCCTCTACCGAATGCCAACCGCGTCGGTGATTCGGTACATGACTTCCAAAGGTGAGACAGTTCGCGAGATTGAACTACCGGCCAGCAAGTTCCCCAATGCAAACGCTAGGATAAGAAGGGGTGGAATCGTGGCTGACGAGACGTATACATTTTACGCTGGAGCCTTAGAACCGCATGTTCTAAAGGTTACTGGAGATGGTACTATAGAATCAAAGATTTTACACCGAACATCCTGGTTTCATGATGCATCTAAAGACATCCCAGGCTTTGATTCAGGTGGTCCTGCGGCACTAATGAAAGCCATTGGTGATATGCAAGCTAGTACCACATTTACGAATCAAATTTTTGAACTAAATGATCACAGCATTATGGTACAATACTCTGGCCCCAAGGGCTTGGGCTACCAAATATTTACGAAAGATGGTCTCCTTGTTACAGAGGAATTGGGCACTAATTATCTCTTTGAGCAAGCCAAATCTGGATTATTGTATCGAGTGGTACAACCAGATATGGACTACACTGATCTGGGCAACTCATCTATCGAAGTATATGAATATATCTCACCTTAGGGTTTCTGAAATCTCTTGCTCCCAGGGTAAGATCTGAGATAGTAAGATTCGTCTCTGCTGCTTTATTGGAACGGGGCAGCGTATATCTATCAGGAACCGGTTTTTTTTTGGTACAGATATCTGGGTATCTCTGGTAAGATTAGACGAGAAAAAGGCGAGATGGTTATATGAGGTCAGGGATAAGGCTATTCTTACGCCAGTTCAAACTACGTCGGGATATTTGATGAGGGACGTGGTCCAGAACCCAAGCGAGCCCGAAAAACTTAGAAGGTCTTGGAGCGTTCCTAGGATCCTCACTGTTTTATCATTAGAGCCGAAACACACGGAGATAAAAGGGGATGACAGTATCATCTGAATCGCGGGAAGTAGCCGATAATCCGCGAAAGGTTTCACCTAGACGCCGCCGGTTCCGTGTGTTCTTGCTGGTTGTGGGAGCAGTTCTGTTATTCTTCGTGATGCAAAGTGTTCTGAATCCATTTGGGGATAAAGAATATGCTGAGATTCCTCACGGTAACCACTCCCATTATGTCCCCAAGGATCGGGACCCTGATGTGCCAATTTCCAATTTTCCAACACGCCCTCCTGGTGACAATGAAAGGATTACTCCAGATGGGCGTATCGTTCCAAAGTGAATAATAGTTTCGTCGAAAACCTGAACCGCCCTAAATAGATACGATAATCACTCAAAGTTGGGTTCCTCCTCCTCTCCAGGTTCCAATGATCCCAGCATACTTCCCATCATGTCGGAATAGGTCTGCTCTTCTTTGCCGAGCATAGATGCCTGATGCAGCCCCTCAAGGACAAATTCCCTGAGAATCCAGCGTTCTTTTGCGGAGATGCGCTGTTTCTTGGCAGGCCCGAATTGGCTGGTAATGACTTCATCTAACCCCGAAACCGCACGAAGACACTTCTTAAATGACGCGTCGGACAATTCAGGATCAAGTGTTAAGGTATTTCCCTGGGCAAACCATTCCAAGATCTTGCCGTAGGTCTCCCTTCCCTTGAGACTAGGGTCAGGGAAATAGTCGGCAAACACTCTTCGGATAGCTCGCCCAATGAGAAGTCGTTCGTCTTTTTGGGGCCCCTCCTGTTCCCCTTCGTACACAAGTTCCAGTTTGCCTGTAATCGCCGATTCTACGTAGTGGAGGTCGCTAACTCGGACACAGACCTGTGATTGTCCGTAGAGAGCTGCCCGGCGTTCGGCATTTGCAATCACTGCCTCAAGCGCCGAGCGTGTCATCCGTGCGGACACCCCTGATTTTTGATCCACGTATTCACTAGCGCGGGCTTCGAACGCCGCAACTTCAATCACCT
>JAPPBZ010000216.1 GCA_026702635.1 Bacteroidota bacterium | reverse complement strand
GATGGAAATGGGCTTTTGATCAGGTGCATTCTGAAACATCCTGTCACGATGAACCTTAAGCAGTTGGACGCAGCGTTGAAGTGGAGCCTTTAGTCTATAGGGAGGAATCTGCTCAATATTCGCCTTTCGTTCCATCCTGAGCCTGTCGCGAATGGTATTTTCGGCAAGGTGAACCCGACTGGCAAACCACCGACCATATCCCTGTGGATTGCTGACGTTCCAGTCTGAACTGATTAAATCGTAGTCAGGATGCTCAATATCCGTAATTGAAACAGAATTACGTGCAATCTCTGCTGCCAGCAATTCATTAGCAATACTTGCGATTAACTTGCGCTCAATCTGATACTGCCAATCTTCGCTTTTGGGGACACATGGTAGGATGTCCATGTGAAAGCTAAGCTGGTCCCTGTAATCAAGTCGCCAGCACCTCTTCTTCTCTCTGAGCTCTTCTTCAATTCGTCTTGCTTGCCTATAGGCTTCGATTTCGCGACCTACCAGCGACTTCAGTTCTTTTTGTGTATGAGTCTGCTTAGAAATACCTTTTACCAGTTTAACGGCAATGTCAAGATCGTACTCTTCCTGAGCATTGGAAGGGCGGGTAACAGTTCCTAGGAGGAACGATCCCTGCGGAAATACTGTCGGTGAGAACTGACTACATGACGAATCGGGTCGACAGAGCCATCCTCCAAAATCCTCATAGCGGGCTATTGCTTTTTCGTAGGCTGAATTTGGGATATCAATGGCATCAAGGAGAATGGGAATAACCTTAGAAGAACGTATCGAATACATTGGTATAGAAGAGTTTAGTGTGAATTTTAGCGAGATATGGTGCCACCCGATGGAAGTGCACCACCAGTCTGTTCGGCCACTTCAAACACGGCCTGAAAGAATGTTTTGATGGCCTCGTGATCTTGGTAGGACAAAGCCCGCGCAAGGGCACGCAAGTCCGTATTGACAGAATGGTTTACTCTCAATAGTTGGGCTTTTTCAGTAACAAGGCCGAGGGAAAGGTCAGTCGTGCGATCAAGACGGTCAAGGTGAACATAGACACGCCGGCCTCCGACACTGTGCTCAAATCCGGCAATCTCAATTACTGGAGGCTCTGAAAGCACCCGAAGAGCTAGCTTGAAATTGGGGGCGCGAACCACCTGGATAAGGCGCCAGTACCAATTGAGAAACCGTCGAACGTGACGTACTTGCCATCGATACACGGGCGGTTCGTTAACAAAGGCCCAGTGTGAAAGGAGGACGTTGTCAAGAATCTGTTTGAGTTCTTTGTGGCGTTCCTGACCCGAATCAATCCGGCGTTCTGAATCATACCTGATCGTATGGTCAAGCTCGTGGAAAACTGCATAGAGATCGGCCATGTAATCAATTCGTTCAAGGCAGTTTGCAAAACTTCCTACATCTTCTGCTGTGTACTTTGTGACGGCATGGTAACTGTGGAGGCACTCATGAAACAGAAAGAGGCGAACGAGCCGGTAAAAAAGGGCCTCATCTAAAGAGTCGCCGTTTCGTAAGGCGGCGCTACGTTGACCGAGAAGAAGCTCGTCAGACAGTTGCCATTTCCAGCTGGTTTTAGGAAGTCCGTATAGTTGGCCTCCGCTTGGAAAACCTGTTGACACTTCCATTTTGTCGTCAACCACTTTCCACAACGGAGGTAGAGGTGGGAATGGATTGGGTTTGTGCAGTTCTTCGCCGAACAAGAGGGGAGTGTACCAGTGCTCAGCGGTGCTGTCATTATCTTGGCTTTGAGTACTTGCGTAGTGCACGACTTGTCGCAAGGCTTTTGGCCAAACAGACTGGCGGACGGTGGCGGCTTCTTTCCTTTGTTCGACTGTAAGAGGATACCCAGACAATGAAGCCCCTCCAGCTTGGAGCACAATGGCTTCGGTAATTTTTGCACCGTTGACGCCGATTCGAAACCGATAGGTCACGACGGGGACTCCACTCCGAAGGCGTAATTCTTGCCCGAGTAGAAAGCAGACAGATACTGGTGCGGCCACGAAGAGGTGGATACGGTCTAGTCTGGGTCTAAGCTCGCGAAGTTTGCTTAATGCTCGACGGATCTCAAGGCGTATAGCGGTCGTGTCAGCGCTTGATCGAACAATCGCCGGACGGGGATCATCCACCCGGACCGTGATATCCGCTAACCGACTGCGTGAGACTATGGCATCCACATCTGTGTTTCCAATATCGTACGAGACCGACACGCGAATTACTGCATTCCCATTAGCCTCTACGCGGTCAGTAGGCAATCCTTTAGTGAAGACCTTGATGGTTTGTTTCGTTTCAGGCCACTCCCATGTGCCAACGTCGCGGTCGTAGTCGTAGACCCGAATTTGACGCTCATCCCCTACATATGCACCCATTGCGATGACGTGGGGGATTTCAGCAAGGCCAAAGTAGAGTATGACAGGATTAGCAGCGGCTTCTACCAGTTCACGTATTTCCCTCGATTGGTCGACGATATAGCTTTCAGAGTTATCCCAATAGCCATTGTTGACATCATTCGCAAAAGGTCGCATGTCAACGTCAATAGTCTCGCGGGGTAGCCGGAGAAGATCTTTGGGCACTGCGTGTTGAACCTCAGCACTTGTGACGTTGCGTAGATGAGAGGACTGGCGAATTATAATCAGGCGATCTTGCATGGTGAAATTCAAGTTTTGATATGGGCGGTGCGACTCATCGTCGGTGCTCCCTCGCCAATCGTAAGGCTCTGCAACCAACGGCGTTGTGGTGCATTAAGGCCAGTGAGGGTGACATCCGTTTCAGCGTTAGCCCAAGTTGATGTTTGGGAAAAGCCATAGCCATTCGCCACCAAATTTGGTTTCTGGCCGATCCTCGCTTCGCAAGAAATCTGGAATATGCGCTTGTTACTGACACGGGTGGTTGCCTGCGATTGGGTACTTGCCTCGCATGACCAGTTCCGGTTGAAAGTCCAGCAATTCTCATTGTGGATTTCCACTGCAGTTTCCAGAGCGCACTCCCTGTAGCCTCGGTTGCGGATTCATCCAGCATGCGTTATAGCTATTGCTTGTTAATTGGCCTTTCCGTACCTTAGACGAAGTGTTAGTTTGAATGTTCCATTAAAGATACAAATAATCTCATTAATGAGACATCAGCCCGATTCATCAGCATTTGATGCGGAATACCTTGGCAAGTATGTTCGACGGAAGCGTGGCAATTTGGGCCTGCGAGCAACGGCTAAAGAAATTGGAGGAATAAGTGCTTCTACGCTAGGTCGTGTGGAAAAAGGTCACGTCCCGGATCTCGACACGTTCATCCGTCTTTGTCGCTGGATAGGCGTGCCCCCGTCTACCTTCATGAAGGATTTTCGGGAAAATGAGCGATTCAGCGGACAGAGTACCCCAGAGGTTATTGCTGCGCATTTTCGAGCGGACCAGGCTCTTGATGCTCGTACGGCTAAATCTTTGTCTGGGGCTGTGAAGGCCCTGTATGAAGCCGCAAAGGAGGGCAAGATCTAGTTAGCGAAGTTAATGAAACGCGGGTTTAAGGCGCGAGCGGAAAAACTTTCAGAAGAGCTAAGGGGAGAACTTGGGCTCCGCATTGATGAAGCACTTCCGGCGCGAAAGCTGGCCGAACATTTAGGCGTGAGAGTGATGGGGGTGGAGGACATCCCCGGAATCAGAAAGCCTTATGCTGACTGGTTGCTAAACGGTGCTGGATCAGGATGGTCGGGGTTTACCTTAACAGTAGGATGCAAGACTTTTATTGTGCATAATACTTCTCATGCCCCTACCCGTCAGGAAAGTGACCTCATGCACGAGCTTGCACACGTTTTGTGCAAGCATCCGCCCGGCGGAATCCTCCACCAGATTGGAGATTTTCCGCTGCGTCACTACAATCGAGAGGAGGAGGATGAAGCGGTGTGGCTAGGTGCCGCGTTACAGATTCCAGGCAAATCACTTATACGGCTAGCGCGAAATTCCTGGTCAATCCCACGTATTGCTAGACGATTCGGTGCCAGTGAGCGTTTGACACGCTTCAGGTACAACACATGCGGCATAGATGCTCGTCTCCGTCGAGAGGGGCGTAATAGTAGGAAAAGTAGCGCGCCCAGCAAATCTTAGAGTAGCAGTTCACACAATCTTTTGATTTGCATGACCGTCCGAGTCTGCATCGAAAGAAACCGCTTGCACGGGCAGCAACGGCGTGGTATTGTGTGTTCCCCTGTACCTGTTGTCGCCACCACAGCGTGGGCTTACCCTGCCATTCGGCCAGACAAACGGCTCAAACCACTTCGTAGCAGTTCCTTCCGCTGGAAAGATATTTTGCAACACCAATAGCTTTACCCCATTTTTTCCAGAGCCCGGTCCTTTTCTCTTGGTTATAATTCCCCGATTTTATTGACCCATTTGTGCAGAAAATCGGCCGGGAAGTTTCACTTAAACGAGTAATTCCCGTTATTTGACAGATGATTAACAAAAAAATTAGCAGAACCTGGGTGACAAAGTAACGCAGTGCCGTGTCTTCAGGGCTGTTCCTGACAGGTGGTATAGGAAACCTGAAGCACGGATCGAAGGTTTACCCGTACTGTTTTGCAAAAAAATGATGATCAAGTTTGACCTATCCGCCCCCCACGGAGGTAGCTTTGAAGTTTCTGCTTCGGATTTGGGCTTGGATCAAGCGAAGTTTTCGAAAATTCAGGCACATTTGGAGGTTGAGCAATTGGACGGGGGCGTGCATGTTACGTTAGAGGTCTGCGCAAATGCACGTTTAGAATGTGATCGGACGCTGCGGGAATTCGTTGCGTCCGTTGCCAATGTTCATGAGATGTTGTTATACACTTATGGTCAAAAGCCACCCGAAGAGGACATGGTTGAACAGGTTGAACTTGAGCCGAAACAGCGTGTATTCGACTTGACGGAGACCATTCGCGATACATTAATGCTGGCGATTCCCGCCAGAAAAGTTGCACCGGAAGCAGAAGAACTACAAATTCAAACCGTTTTTGGCGCTCCTGACATGGAAGCAGATCAGCGCTGGTCAGCGTTGCTTGCTGTTCGTGAGGAGCATTCCCATGAATAAATAATGTAATGGCCAATCCAAGAAGAAAACATTCAAAATCCCGCACACGCAAACGCAGAAGTGTGTACTATGGCAGTCTCAGTGCTCCAACCATAGTAGAATGCGAGTGCGGCAAAACCGTGAAACTGCGACACCGTGTTTGTGCGAGTTGTGGGATGTACCGGGGCCGTCAGATTGTAGAGCGGCCAGCTGACGCGTAGCAAAGGCCACGGGTTGTCCCAAACTTAGGCTGAGGACATATGGCGATTCGTGTAGCAGTCGATGCAATGGGTGGAGACCAAGCCCCCACAGTCATTGTGGAGGGTGCCGTGCGAGCAGCACAGTCTTCCAAAGGACGGTTACAGGTTCAACTTTGTGGTCCAGAGACGGTCGTTCAGCCCGTATTGGAGAGCTTTGGAGCTGTTTCGGGGATTGAAGTGGTTCACGCCCCGGAGGTCATAGGGATGGGGGATTCTCCGGTTGCCGCTGTCCGTACAAAACCGAATTCGTCCATTCACGTTGGTCTCAGGAGACATAAAGAAAGTCGGGCAGATGCGTTTTTGAGTGCGGGCAACACCGGAGCGATTGCAGCGGCTTCACTTTTTGTACTGGGCCGGCTCCCAGGCGTGTTTCGACCATCCATAACAACCTTCTACCCAACGACGAAGGGTGCCTGCACAATCCTGGATGTGGGATCCAATATGGATAGCCGTCCTGAACATCTGCAGCAATTCGCAAAAATGGGGTCCGCATATGCCCGGATCATGATGGACATCGCTCATCCGCGAATTGCGCTGTTGAGTGTTGGGGAAGAACAGGCAAAAGGGAATGAGCTCGTACGATCCACGCACGAGCTTCTACTAAACGACATCGATTTGAATTTTATCGGGAATGTGGAAGGTCGTGATATTCTGCACCAGAAGGCAGACGTCATTGTGTGTGATGGCTTCATCGGCAATGTGATCCTTAAATTTGGGGAGAGCATTATGACGGCCGTTCCGGAAATGATTCAGCAGGAGATGGACCAATTGAAAGCAAAGCCAAGCGAGGTCGCCCTGTTAAAAAAAGCCCTTTCAAGGCTTGCCCGCCGATTCGATCCCGAGAATTATGGTGGAGGAGGTCCGCTACTGGGAGTTGAAGGAGAAGTGTTTATTCTGCACGGATCCACAACCGCCGGTGCCGTAGAAGAGTGTATCAAGACTGCCGCACAGGCGGCCAAAGCCAACTTGACCAATGCAATTCAAAAAGCTTTGGCCCCCTAAAATAAAATCGTCGGATCATGGGTCCTGAAGCACGTGCGGCGATCACGGCGGTTGGTCACTATTTGCCGGAGACCCGGTTGACTAATCAGGATCTGAGCGAAATGGTGGATACCAATGACGCATGGATCAGGGCGAGAACCGGCATAGAAGAGCGCCGGATTCTTACGGATGAGGGAAAGGGTACATCTTACATGGCCGCTCGTGCGGGACAGGAGATCTTGGAAAAGCGAGGGATCTCCGCGGACGAGATTGATGCAATTATTATTGCTACCGTCACACCAGACATGGCTTTTCCTGCGACTTCCTGCCTGGTCCAGGCGGAACTTGGAGCGAGTAACGCATGGGGATTTGATCTTTCGGCGGCATGTAGTGGATTTCTTTTTGCACTCAACACTGGAGCTGGCTTGATTGAAAGTGGGCGCGCAGCAAAGGTATTGGTGATTGGATCAGACAAGATGAGCAGTATTACTGACTACACCGACCGAAAGACATGTGTTCTCTTTGGGGATGCTGCAGCGGGGGTGCTCCTGGAAGCGGCCCCTGACGGATATGGCCTGATAGACTCTGTACTCCGTGTGGATGGGGACGGCTGGGAGTCACTGTGCATGTTGGGGGGAGGGAGCCGTCATCCGGCCACGCACGACACCGTAGACAATAAAATGCACTATATCTACCAGGATGGTAGAGCGGTCTTCAAAGTTGCAGTGAAGGGTATGGCGGATGTGGCAGCGGAAATCATGGAGCGCAATCAGCTTACCGGAGATGATGTGCGCTACCTAGTTCCTCATCAGGCAAACCAACGTATCATAGATGCAGTTGCGCGTCGAATGGGGCTCGGTATTGATCGCGTGATGCTCAATATTTCCAGGTATGGAAATACAACAGCAGCGACGATACCACTGTGTCTGCATGATTGGGAGGATCAATTGAAAAAGGGAGACAAGATTGTGATCGCTGCGTTTGGTGGAGGGTTTACCTGGGGAGCGTCCTATTTACGCTGGTCGTACAGCCACCTCCCCAAAGAGCAATCCCATGGCGGATAATCAACTTGCGACGCTGTTTCCGGGGCAGGGGTCCCAGGTGCCCGGCATGGGCAAGGATCTATTTCACGAGGTGCCTAGGTCACGGGCTATTTTTGAGGCAGCAGACGAGATTCTCGGATTTCCACTTACGGAATATTGTTTTCGAAGCATCGAAGAGGATCCTCAGGCCCTGGAAAAGTTAACAGACACGGCAATCTGCCAGCCCGCACTGTACACACATTCCATAGCAATCTTGGCAGCCCTCGATCTGGCTCCTGACCTTGTCGCTGGTCACAGCGTGGGGGAATACGGTGCACTGCACGCATGTGGAGCGCTTTCATTCGAAGATGGACTGCGCTTGGTGCGTCGCAGGGGAGAACTCATGGCGATGGCGGGGAGAAGGCGTTCTGCAGGGATGACCGCTGTGATCGGACTCTCGGGTGAAGTTGTGGATGCCGCATGTAGAGAGGTTAGTTCTGCGGAATCCATCGCGGTGTGTGCAAACTACAATGCCCCCCAGCAAATGGTGATTTCCGGGGATACTGCAGCATTACGTGCCGCGGAAGAGATTCTCAAGGAAGCGGGAGCGAAAAAACTTGTTCAGCTTCCCGTAAGCGGGGCATTCCACTCCCCATTGGTTCTAAGTGCACGTGAGGTGATGGCACAGGAATTGGCAAAAGTGACATTGCGGCCTCCCGTGTGCCCGATTTACCTGAATGTGACCGCACAGCCAGCTTTAGACCCAGAACATATCCGAGCCCGAATGCTTGAGCAGCTTACCAGTCCTGTACGTTGGTACCAGTTGCTCCAAAATATGCCAGAGAACATAAGTTTTATTGAGGTGGGACCTGGGCGTGTTCTCAATGGTTTGGTTCGTAAGACATTGGGGCGCAGAACGGTTGTGATTTCAATCGCAACCGCAGGGGCAGTAGCAGCGTTCCTATCCGATTGACTTAGCAATAAACATGGAATTCAATAAATCACGTATTCTGGTGACCGGTGGAACACGCGGCATTGGTCGCGCAATCGTTGAAGCATTTGCGCATCAAGGAGCACAGGTTGCGTTTACTTATCGAAGCAGTACGGAAGTAGCAGAGGAGTTGAAGAAAGAGATTAGTGGACTTGCCTTTCAGTGTGATGCGGCAGACATTCATGCCGCATCACAGGTCGTCGAGCAGGTGGTAAAAGCTTGGGGTGGTATCGATATTTTGGTGAACAACGCAGGGATTACGCGTGATAACTTGATGATGCGTATGAGCGAATCCGATTGGGATCAGGTCATTAATGCAAACCTCAAGAGTGTATTTAATTATAGTAAAGCGGTTTGCCGAACAATGATGCGCCAGCGCTATGGCCGTATCATTAATATCTCTTCCGTAGTTGGTCGCATCGGGAATGCGGGTCAGGCAAACTATGCTGCCTCCAAGGCGGGCATTGTTGGTCTCTCAAAAAGTTTAGCCAAGGAGCTTGCAACACGCGGGGTTACCGTGAATGTGGTTGCCCCTGGGTTTGTAGAGACGGATATGACGGAAGCCATTAACCCGAAGGAAAAAGAGAGTTTATTAAGGGGTGTTCCTGTTCGCCGCACAGCAATGCCAGAGGAAATCGCCGCACCTGTACTGTTTTTGGCATCCAAGGAAGCGTCCTACATTACTGGACAGACTCTTGGTGTTGATGGCGGCTTATCTATGTAGTTTGTGACGAAGCCTTTTACAACACGCTTGGATTTTTCATCGAAGGCTCAGCAGTCCAGTCGCGAGTCTGCGGCGGAGCGCAGCTTTGACAGATTGGATCCTGAGGTTGAGCAGGCAACGCCAGATTCGCTGGGTGCTGGCGCGCGTGCTGCGTTTGAAAAGAGTGGTTGGCCGGGCCTGATGCCAGTTCAGGCACATTCGATCCCCTATATGGCTTCCGGGCAGGATCTGGTCGTGCAGTCGCGTACAGGATCTGGCAAGACAGGAGCTTTTCTTTTGCCTCTTTTTGACAGCCTGGACCCCTCCATACGTGAGACCCAGGCACTTGTGCTTACGCCGACAAGAGAGTTGGCAGGTCAGATTTACGATGAATTCAAGCGAGTGAATCCGATCCCGGAAACGCTCAAAGGCACTCTGGTTTATGGCGGAGTAGGATATAAAAGGCAGTTGAGTGGGCTCAAAGGAGGATCGCAGGTTGTCATCGGCACACCGGGGCGGATTCTGGATCACCTGGAGCGCCGCACATTCACACTGAAGAAGATCCGAGCGTTTATTCTTGATGAGGCAGACGAAATGCTCTCAATGGGCTTCTATCCTGCGATGGTAGCCTTAAAGTCCTATTTGCCGCAGACGCGTCAGTCGTGCATGTTCAGTGCAACCATGCCACCAAAGGTCCGATTACTGGGAAAGGAATTCCTGGACGAACCCCGGTTTCTTGGGCTTAGTGCGGACGGTGTTGGTGTAGCGACGATTGATCATCGTTATTACACCGTGCGGGATCCGATGGATCGCGCGCGTGCATTATCCAGATTGGTTGAGTATGAAAACCCGGATTCCGCGATCATATTCACAAATACCCGGCGTGAGGTTTCTTTTCTGACGGATTTTTTAAGTAATTACGGGTTCAGTGTTGGGGCCATTAGTGGTGACTATTCCCAAGGGGCACGAGAGAAGGTAATGAGCCAATTACGGCAGCGGCGTATCCGTCTTCTTGTGGCGACCGATGTGGCGGCGAGGGGGATCGACATCTCTGAGCTCAGTCATGTATTCCAGTACGAAGTGCCACTAGAGCCGCAACTTTACATCCATCGTACCGGCAGAACGGCCCGAGCCGGCAAGGCAGGTGTAGCAATCACACTTGCAGCTTGGGAAGAGGAATCACAACTTAAAGCAATTGCACATCGATTTGATATTCAGATGGAAAAACGACAGTTACCAACCCCCGAAGAAGTTGCTGCGCGTACGTCACAGCGAGTCACGGTTGTACTTGAAGAAAAGTTGCGAGGTAAAACCAACCTAGAGCGGGAGCGGCTGGTTCAGTTTGTGCCGATGGTGAAGACTCTAGCCGAGGAGGAGCCTGAGTTGATGGCGATGCTTGTTGATGAACTGAATCAGATGCGGATGCAACCACGCAAGCAGCGACCTAGAGACGAGCAAAAGAACAAGCCGCACAAGCGAAGATCCCGAAAATGATCTGGGGATGGGTCTTATAGAATGTGAGGAAGTCGGTACGGTCCGCAGGCACGATTACTCGACGACAAAAACAATTGTCGTTGGACACTACCTAGGTAATTGACCCCTGCGTATTCGCACTTGTTCTTGGATTGCCCGGATATAGTCCGCTCTTTGGTTCAGAGGGAGGTCTTCTCTTTTGGGGGCAACGATAGGCTCCCATGCAAGTGTATCCGCGGTCATTTCGGTTCGGATTTCGACGAATGCGTTGCGCGCAGTGACACGGGTAGATGTAATTTGAGATTCTTCAGGGTTAAGTGGTATGGTAATGAGTTGCAAATCTCCAGCAAAGGAGACTTCCTCGTCTCCAACTAACCCACCAACTGTCGGTGAATTCAGATCACTGATCGCGAAAATAAACCCTGCTCCGCTTGCAACCTGTACGTCGGGGCCAGCCAGAGAAAACTTGTGGACAATTTCCTCCCCATCCAATAGCTCAATAACGACATTACTATCGCCCAATAACGCGATGTCCGCAACCTGCTGAACGCTTTCCGGCTCGGACAGAACATCTTCAAATATCTGAGCGAGAGTTACCGGCTGCACCGAAAAGGAGAGAGTAAGAGCGACTGCGATCAAAAACAAATTTTTCATTTCGGACCTCTTGGCAGGGAAAAAGGCTATTGTACCAGAGCTGCAAGCACGGCAGCCCTAGGCGCAAAATCTAACGAATGTGGGCGGTGAGGGATTTGAACCCCCGGCCTCCTGCTTGTAAGGCAGGCGCTCT
>JAPPBZ010000162.1 GCA_026702635.1 Bacteroidota bacterium | reverse complement strand
GGTGGATATGGGAATGCCTACTATCTGTCCACGAATGCCAAGAACTCCAACGTCACTGCCGCCTGGCGCTGCTATAAGCGGGGGGCATTTTTTGCGAATCCGTGCTATACCCAGATTCACCCTACTTGCATTCCGGTGTCAGGAGATTATCAGTCTAAGCTCACGCTGATGAGCGAGAGCCTTCGCAATGATGGTCGTGTATGGGTCCCGAAGGACCCGAAAGACACGCGTGCTCCGGAAATGATTCCCGAGGATGCCAGAGATTATTATCTGGAACGCCGTTATCCCAGTTTCGGTAATTTAGTCCCTCGAGATGTTGCCTCTCGTGCAGCAAAGAAGGAATGTGATGCCGGACGGGGAGTCGGCGACACCCGGCTCGCAGTCTATCTTGATTTTGCTGATTCCATCCGTCGCCTGGGGGAGGAGACCATCCGTGAACGTTACGGGAACCTGTTTGAGATGTATGAGCGCATCACAGGAGATGACCCGTACAAAACTCCAATGCGGATCTATCCCGCGGTCCATTACACGATGGGGGGCCTCTGGGTTGACTATGAGCTTCAGAGCACCGTTCCGGGCCTCTTTGTTCTTGGAGAGGCAAATTTCAGTGACCACGGTGCCAACCGCCTTGGGGCCAGTGCATTGATGCAGGGCTTGGCGGATGGATACTTTGTGGTCCCTTACACCCTTGGTGCGTACTTGGCAGGAACCCAACAGTCGGATCAACTCCCTGTAACGAACGGCGCCTTTGCCACTGTTGAGCAGGAAGCTGGTGCACGCATTGACCGGATCCTCAAGAACAATGGAGATAAATCCCCGACCCAGTTCCACCGGGAGCTTGGCCGTCTGCTTTGGGATCACGTGGGGATGGCACGGGACCGCAGCGGATTGGAATCATCCATCACTGCGATTGAGAACTTAGGGGAGGAATTTTGGGAACGTATCCAGGTTCCGGGTACTGCTGATCGGTACAATAAGAATCTGGAATTTGCCGGGCGTGTGGCTGACTTTATCGAACTGGGATCTCTCATGGCGCGAGATGCCCTTCGCCGCGAGGAATCTTGTGGAGGGCATTTTCGTGAAGAGCACCAGACTCCTGAAGGAGAAGCTGAACGTAACGATGAAGATTTTGCTGACGTAGCAGCTTGGGAGCACACTGACGGCGACCCTGTATTGCATCTCGAGCAACTCTCCTTCGAGAACGTGCATCTATCTAAACGCAGCTATAAATAAGTACCATGATTATCCATCTGCGTGTCTGGAGGCAGGAAGGCCCCGAATCTCCAGGAAAACTTGTAGACTACACGGTTCAAGAGGCCAGTGAGCATATGTCTTTTCTGGAGCTCCTGGATGTCCTCAACGAACAGCTTCTTGCAAGCGGAGACGATCCTGTGGAGTTTGACAGTGACTGTCGGGAAGGGATCTGTGGATCATGTGGCCTGATGGTCGCTGGAATTGCACATGGACCACAAAAGCGTACTGCTGTATGTCAATTGCACATGCGTAGCTTCAAGGACGGAGACACCATCACCGTAGAGCCCTTCCGTGCACATGCGTTCCCGGTAATTCGGGACCTCGTTGTTGATCGGAGTGCCTTTGATCGAATTATTGCGGCGCACGGGTATGTTTCTGTCACCACGGGTTCCGCTCCCGATGCAAATGCAATCCCAATTCCCAAGGATGCGGCAGAAGAGGCGATGGATTATGCAGCGTGTATTGGCTGTGGTGCATGCGTCGCTGCATGCCCGAATGGGAGTGCTTCTCTGTTTACCGCAGCCAAGATCGCACATTTAGCTCAGCTTCCCCAGGGCCAGGTGGAAGCGTCCCAGCGTGTCGTAGCGATGGTTGATCAAATGGATGCGGAGGGATTCGGGGACTGTTCGAATTATGCCGAATGCGAGGCGGTATGTCCAAAGGGCATTTCTATAGACGGGATCGCTAGTATGAGGCGGGCTTATATAAAAGGGGTCCTTTCAGAATAATTTCCCCCTTAACATTCATTCTTTAGCTCTAGAGCCAGGTTGTTAGTCGCACACCTTTGCATACTTCTGCTCTCGATTTATGCCATCGTAAAATCGAGTGATTCACTTGTAGACATTGCCAGTGGGCTTGGGGGCAAAGCCCGTCTGAACGATTACTTCATCGGCAGTTTTCTCGTTGGAATTGGAACCTCTCTGCCAGAGCTTTTTACGTCCATCGCAGCAACTAATTCGGGTTCTCCACAACTGGTGGCTCCGACCGTCTTCGGTACGGTCATCGCCAACATAGGTGCGGGGTTTGGTCTGGGCGTTTTGGCACTCTTCTTTTTCGTACGAGGTGACGGTCGATTCCGCCTGTTCACTAAATCTCATGCACTATCTGACGGGTATCTGAATTTCGATAGTATCAATGCCAGCCCCGTCATTTTTGCAACCGGGTCTGTAGTGCTGACCTTCCTACTGTGCCTGGACGGTGTTTTTGACCGTTTTGATGCGGGCCTCTTTCTCCTTCTTTATGCTGGCTTCATCTTTACTGAGTTCTACCGAAGCCGCATTCAGAAACCTGCTGCCGATCCCCATCCCACTCGAACGGAAATAATTCTATCCCGAGTTGAGAAGGATCGGCACCAAAGAGCTGCTATTTGGCGAATTTCCCCGTCTCTAGCCGCAATCGTTGTTGTCTTCGCAGTTCCTGGGGTCTGGCAAGAATTGGGCACGATCGCATCAGGAAACTTTGTCTTCTACTTTTTTGTTGTGGGGCTATTTTTGATTCTGGGGTTTCAATTCTGGAATTATCGTCCAGAATTAACGCGTACGGGAGGGCCTGAAAAAACGAATGTGGAAAACTTGCCGGCTTGGGCTGGGATCCTTCTCTTGGGCTCAGTCATACTTTTGTTATACTTCAGCGGCGTAATTGTCGTGGGTTCTCTCGTCAAAATTGCCGATGACTTACAGATCAACTCGGGTGCGTTGGCTGCGAGTGCATTGGCTATTGGCACTTCTCTTCCCGACATTGTAGTCGCGCTCAATGTTGTCCGCCGCGGCCGGCATAAACTCCTAGTCGGTCATATCTTCCAATCAAACATCTTCGACGCATTTCTGATTATGGGGGTTTGTGGTCTGATTGTACCACTTCCAGAGGTTGCAACGGGTTCGTCAAATATCTCAATTATTGCCGCAACTCTGCTCACCTTTCCTCTCTTGTGGACGTTGCGGTCGAAAAAACTTACCCTGTTGGGCGGGCTAGGACTATTTCTCGGCTTTCTTTTTTTCGTTTGGCGGCTCTACTGGTAACTAGACCAGTGGAAGCGACCGTATTGACTGCATCTGTTGGTTGGCCGAGGAGACGTGATACAACAATTTTAGCTTATGTTGCCTCCCCGAATCCCAACTCGGCTAAACCGCACCTTTGATTTTTGCAGTTTTCGCGCCCAATTTACTACTTGATTTCCCACGCAACAATGGTAGAATTTTCTGGATTGATCAATTTGGAATTCAATCAAATATAGACGATTGGTGGGATTGGTCTTTGGGAACTATTCCCTAATTTAACCCCCGGCCATTCACTGCTCGCGGTAACTTCAGGTACATCAATGATTCTTGATGAAGTCATTTCGGCTTCTGCCTCTCGTATTGAGAAAGTGTCCGACTTCTTCGGAAAGATGACCTGGTATTGTACCCTCCTCATGGTCATCGCGGGCGCTTACAATGCGATCGTGCGATCGCTGGCCGGCTGGGCACACATTGACCCGTCAGATGCCAGTACGTTTAAAAGAGTCTTACACTGGATCGGTGAAGTCGCAAGGCAGGGAAGCTCAAATACTTTTATTGAAATCCAGTGGTATTTCTTCAGCCTGATCTTCCTAATGGGGGCTGCCCATGCACTGAAGGCCGGTGCCCATGTGCGGGTTGACATATTCTATAACCGCCTCTCCAGGCGTGCTAAAGCCTGGACCAACGTATTGGGCACGTTGATCTTTCTCCTCCCCTTCTGTGCACTCATGATCGGAACTTCGTGGCCAGCAGTGACGGATTCCTGGGCCCGGCTGGAAGGATCTCCCGATCCTGGTGGATTACCTCGTTACCCGCTACTGACGATCATCCCCCTTGCGTTCATACTGTTGATGGCACAAGGGTTGGCCTTTGCTGCACGCGAAGCTTTGTACCTGTTTCACCCCCCTGAACTGAACCATCAAATCAAGGAAAATGGGATTTGAATGGCTGGCACCGCTCATGTTTGCGGTGGCATTGATTCTGATTTTCTCGGGCTATCCAGTCGCCTTTGCTCTTGGAGGTGTATCTCTCATTTTTGCCGTAATCGGGGTCAGCATCGGCTACTTTGACTGGCATTTGATGCTGGCATTGCCGGATCGATTATTTGGCATCATGTCAAATTACACGCTTTTGGCTGTCCCCTTTTTCATCTTCATGGGAACGATGCTGGAAAAGAGTCATCTTGCACGGGATCTATTGCATACAATTGGTCTGCTCTTTGGTCCTGTACGTGGGGGACTGGCATTCGCAGTTATATTCGTTGGGGTACTCCTTGCCGCTGCAACGGGCATTGTTGGTGCGAGCGTGGTTGCCATGGGCATGATTGCTCTTCCCGTCATGCTCAATAACGGGTATTCAAAAGAGCTCTCCGCCGGTGTGATTACGGCAACGGGAACGCTGGGGCAAATCATTCCTCCCAGCGTCGTCTTGGTCGTTCTTGCCGATCAACTGGGAGTCTCTGTTGGTGATCTCTTTATCGGAGCCCTGGTTCCCGGCGTTCTCCTCGCGATGCTCTATGCGTTGTATGCAACAGGAGTTGCTATGATAAAACCGTCTGCGGCACCCGCAATCCCGAAGACAGTGCGTGAAGAGGAGCACGGAGAGCTGCTACGAAAAATATTCCTGGTCATGCTTCCACCCCTGCTGCTCATCTTTATTGTGCTGGGAAGCATTTTTGCCGGGATCGCGACACCAACGGAGTCCGGTGCTTTGGGAGCTGTTGGGGCAATTATTCTGGCAGCGCTCAATGGGCGTCTGAATAAAAAGGCCTTGATGCAGACCATGGAAGAGACAGCAAAACTTACCGCCATGGTAATGATGCTTTTAATTGCTTCAACCGCATTCGCGCTCATCTTTAGAGGACTCGACGGTGGAATCTGGATTGAAGATCTCCTGATTAATCTTCCCGGAGGAGTCATTGGCTTCCTCCTTCTTGCCAATCTCGCCATCTTTATCCTGGGATTCTTCATTGATTTCTTTGAGATTGCGTTCATCATCATTCCACTGTTGGTATTGCCTGCCGCTCATCTCTTGAGCCCGATGCTTGGCGTGCCCGAAAGCACGGCTTTAGTCTGGTTTGGTGTCATGGTCGGCATGAACCTGCAGACCTCTTTCCTAACCCCACCGTTTGGGTTCGCGCTCTTCTATCTTCGGGGCGTCGCACCACTAGAAATGAAGACCGAAGCGATTTACCGGGGAGCGATCCCCTTCATCGGAATCCAAGTACTGGGACTGATCCTGCTGATCCTGTTCCCCGGCCTGGTTCTCTGGGCACTCTGATCCACTTACGCCCCGGCTTCTCCGTGGCTATTCATGTATGAAAGCATCTCGTATTCCGCGGTGCGAATCCACTCATCAGAATCACGGCGCCACGTAAGAAAAGAATCGTGTACACGTGCAAAGCCTGGGTCTTCTCGCTCGTCCTGCAAAAGATCCTGCGAAACCGTGTATGCTGCATCCATGACATCTCTGGGAAACGAGCGCAATTCCACATCAGAGTTTACAATCCGCCGAAAGGCAGGTGGGTTCAGGGCATCGTACCTTGCAAGCATATACTGATTCGCTTCGGCCATCGCAACCTCCAGAGCCGCCTGGTATGCTGATGGAAGCTCCTGAATTGACTGTTGGTTGACAAAGAAAGAAAGGTTTGCAGACGGCTCCCACCATCCTGGATAGTAGTAGTAGCGTGCCACCTGATTAAATCCGAGCTTTTCATCATCATAAGGACCAACCCATTCCGCAGCATCAATCGCACCGCGCTCCAGTGCGGGATAGATTTCCCCTCCGGGAATCTGTTGGACAGTTACTCCCAACTGATCCATCACCCGCCCGCCCAGGCCGGGGATCCGCATGGAAAGGCCACTTAAGTCCAGTAGATTGTTGATCTCCCGATTGAACCAGCCGCCCATCTGTGCTCCGGTATTCCCTCCTGGATAATTCAGAACTCCATAATCTGCGAACAACTCTCTGAGAATCTCCTGTCCACCGCCTTCATAAACCCAGCTATTGTATTGACGAGCTGTTAAACCGAAAGGGATCGTGGTTTCAAAAGCAAATGCCGGATTCTTGCCGATATAGTAGTACCCGGCCGAGTGTCCCATTTGTACAGTACCCTTCTGTACAGAATCAAGGACTTCAAACGCAGGAACCACTTCTCCAGCAGGATAAACACGAATAGTAAATCGCCCATCGGTCAACTGACTGACACGATTACTCATCACTTCGGCGGCACCGTAAATCGTATCCAGAGAACGGGCAAAACTAGATGCAAGTCGCCATCGAAGGGTTGGGGTACTTGATTGAACAGCGGGAGAGTCGGCACTCTGGGTGCCGCATCCAGCGAGAACCGTCCCTGCTGCAGCACCAAGAGCAGTGGATCTGATAAAATGTCTACGTTTCATGGTTATCCGCGTGGTCGAAGAGGTCGCATGACGACCTCGGAAATCAAATAATTGTCCGGCGATTGAAGGACGTGAATCACAGTGGACGCAATATCCTCCGGTTGCATGGGGTTCGGCGCACCTGAAGAGCCTGCAACACGACCAAATTCCGTCGCTACACTGCCCGGGCAGATAGAGGTGACTTTGATGCCATCGCCGCGCAGTTCCTTCATCGTTGCCTCACTAAAGCCACGGAGACCGAATTTTGTCGCATTGTATGCACTCAAATTTGCGTTTCCAACCAAGCCGGCAACCGATGCAATATTAACAATATGCCCTCCAAATCCTGTCTGCTGATTCTGCGCCTTCATGAGTGGAACTGCCGCACGTGTACAAAGATACACGCCCGTCAAGTTCGTATCCATTTGAATCGTCCAATCCTCTTGCGACTGGACATCAATCGGTGCAAAACGTCCAAGTCCTGCATTATTGATTAGAATATCTACACGATCCAACCCTGAAAACGCATCTCTCACCGAGGCTTCATCCGTCACATCACATTCGACAGGCCTGAATTCTGAACCTATTTCTGCCTCCAGCGATTTCAGACGGTTCAACCTGCGTGCAAGTCCATACACTCTACTGCCATGACTCCCCAGATGCCGGGCAAACTCGCTTCCGAGTCCACTGCTGGCACCGGTCACAACGGCGATTTTATTACGTAGATTCATGCGTTCTTTCTGTGGTAGCGTTTACCTTGAACCCCAGCTATATTCACCTGTTCGTGTGGAATGGATGACTCTCCAATGAAAGCGGATATTGCTCCCCACCTTGCTTGGACCAGTGACCACCCCCTCGGCTATGAAGTGGAGCGGGCAGAGGGACCGTTCCTGTTTCTGACGAACGGACGCCGACTGATTGACTTCATCAGCGGGATTGCCGTCTCTTCCCTGGGACATCGACACCCGAAGGTCTTGGAGGCCATTCGAGACCAACTTGAAAAACATCTCCATGTCATGGTTTATGGCGAGTTGATCCAGGCACCACAAGTACAGTTTTCCAATCAACTCGCCGATATACTTCCACCCTCGCTTGACTGCGTTTACTTTACTATGTCGGGAACCGAGGCGAACGAAGGAGCCCTCAAGCTGGCCAAAAAGTACACCGGTCGTAGCCGGATGGTTGCTTTTGAGCACTCGTACCATGGCGACTCTCATGGCTCATTGAGCGTTACTGGACGGAATATTTACCAAGATCCATTTCGACCCTTGCTACCAGGAATCACTTTCCTGCCCTTTGGGGACTTTGAAGCCTTGACAGCGGTCGATGATCAGATTGCGTGTGTAATTGCTGAACCAATCCAGGGCGAAGGTGGAATGCGAGTCCCCCCGCCGGGCTGGTTCAAGGCCTTGCGCACTAGATGCAGTGATGTGGGAGCCCTCTTGATTCTGGACGAAATCCAGACCGGTTTTTGCCGGACCGGTCATCCATTTGCATTTGAACACGAAGAGATTGTGCCGGATATTTTGACCCTGGCCAAGGCAATGGGAGGGGGAATGCCACTAGGTGCTTTTATCTCCAGTACGAAGAAGATGGAATCTCTTCGGCGCGATCCACCACTTAGTCATGTGACAACCTTTGGTGGTCATCCGGTATCGTGCGCAGCTGCCAGTGCCGCGCTACAGGTGATGCTGGACGAAAGATTGGCGGAGCGTGCAGTATGGGTGGGCGAGCGGATACGGTCGAAACTCAAGCATGCACCTATGGCAAATCTGCGTGGCCGAGGGGCCATGCTTGGTTTGGATCTGCCAAGTTCGCCAATCGCTGAACAGGTCGTGAAAACATGTCTGAATCACGGAGTGCTTCTGGGCTGGACACTCCACTCTGGGACCGTCATTCGACTCGCTCCCCCTCTCAACATCCCCGAAGAAGTCCTGGAAGAGGCCTTGGAGGTGATTTCCAGTGCACTTAGTCAGGCACATGCCGGACATGGCACATAGACGGCTGACAACAGGATTGTGATCCTGGCAGTGTTTAATGCGCTGGCCAATGCCTTTCTGTGGTCAATCAGACCCTGCCACTACCTCAACAATTTCGTACGGGTGGCTTTCCTTCATGCGCCCGCGCAAAATGAGATCCCCCAAAAATCCTGTGCACATGAACTGGACTCCCACCATAATGAGCAATACTCCGAGCAAAAGGGAAGGGCGATCACCCACTGGGTTATCGTAAACAAACTTATCAATCGTGATCCATAGACTGATGACAAAGCCCCCCAAAAAGGCCAACAACCCCATCGACCCGAAAAAATGCATGGGACGGGCACCAAAACGGGTCAGAAACATCACCGTCATGAGATCCAGACAGCCTCGGACATAACGCTCGAACCCGAACTTAGACCGTCCATGCTGGCGACTCCGATGATTTACCTGCTGCTCACCGATCCGGGTAAAGCCCTCCCATTTGGCTAACAGTGGCAGATACCGGTGCATCTCCCCATAGATCTTCATTGATTTGACGACTTCGAGCCGGTATGCTTTCAGGCCACAGTTAAAGTCATGCAGTGCAATCCCCGACACAATCCGGGTGACCAAATTGAAGAAGCGGCTGGGGAGGGTTTTGGTCCAAGGGTCTTTTCGAGCTTTTTTCCAGCCACTTACCAGATCCTGTCCTGCGTCCACCGCGGCCACCAGTGATGGAATTTCGCTGGGGTCATCCTGCAGGTCCGCATCCATTGTGATCACAACGCGTGCACTTACATGCTCAAACCCGGCGGCAAGCGCCGCACTCTTTCCATAGTTGCGTCGGAGCTGAATCCCATTGAAACGTCCGTCCGCATCGCGCTGACGAAGGATTTCAGCCCAAGAGTCGTCACGGGAACCGTCGTCAATGAACCAGACCTCAAAGGTCAATCCGGCCTCTTCACAACTGAGTCGGATCTCATTGGCGAGAGGTGCAATGGAGGCAACCTCTTCATAGACAGGAACAACAATGCCGACATCCAACATGAGCGACTATACATCCAGTGTAGCGTAGCGTGCATTGCGCTCAATGAACCGGCGGCGCGGCTCCACCTGATCTCCCATCAGCGTCGAGAAAATCCGATCAGCATGTACTGCATCCTCAATCGTCACACGCTTCAGTTGACGCATTTTGGGGTCCATAGTTGTGTCCCACAGCTGTCTTGGATTCATTTCCCCGAGTCCCTTGTAGCGTTGGATGACCACTTTGCCGCTGCCATTTTCCTGCATGTTCTCTACCGCTTTACGGAGGGCTTCGTCGGACCAGCAGTATTCCTCCTTTTTTCCCTGCTTCGCTTTGTAGAGCGGTGGCAGTGCAATGAAGACCCGCCCACTCTCAATCAGAGGACAAAGATGGCGATAGAAGAAGGTTAAAAGAAGCGTCCGAATATGCGCGCCATCTATATCTGCATCCGTCATGAGCAGGATCTTGTGGTAACGTAGCTTCTCAAGGTCAAAATCCTCTTCGGAGATTGCAATCCCCGTTCCCAGGGCCGTGATAATATTTCGGATCTCCTCGTTCTCCAACACCCGATCCAACCGGGCCTTTTCAACATTGAGAATCTTGCCTCTTAGAGGCAGGATTGCTTGGAAGTGCCGATCACGTGCCTGTTTGGCGGAGCCACCCGCTGAATCCCCTTCTACCAAATAGAGCTCACCCTCTTCCGGCTTCCGCGAAGAGCAGTCAGCGAGCTTTCCTGGCAGTCCGCCGGAAGCAAATGCGTTTTTTCGCTGAACCAATGCACGGGCCTGCCGGGCCGCTTGCCGAGCCGTGGCTGCAATCACTACCTTGTCTACGATCAACTTCAACTCCTTGGGGTGATCTTCCAGCCAGTGATCCAACTTTTCGCCCACAACACTCTGCACCTGCCCCATTACCTCGGAATTGCCCAGTTTCGTCTTCGTCTGCCCCTCGAACTGGGGATCAGCCACTTTTACAGAAAGCACTGCCGTAAGCCCCTCACGAAAATCATCTCCCGTCAGGTCTCCCTTAAAATTCTTGAACAGATTGTTCCGCTCAGCACTGCTCTTCAGTGTCCGGGTCAATGCCGTCCTGAATCCCGAAATGTGCGTGCCCCCTTCATGCGTATGGATATTGTTTACAAATGACAGCACATTCGAGGAAAATCCCGAGTTATAGCGCATGGCAATTTCAACGGTCCCCGCATCATCCCGAAAGCAGATAACCTCATTATGGATCGGTGTGCGCGACTCATCCAGGTATTCTACGAACTCCCGCAGGCCTCCCTCAAAGTAATACTCTTCGCGATCCTGTCGACCTGGACGAAGATCCTCCAGGTTGATTTTTACTTTGGCATTCAGGTATGCAAGCTCGCGGAGGCGCTTACTGATCGTATCAAACCGAAAATCACATTCAAGAAAAATGCTCTTATCCGGCCAGAACCGTATTCTGGTCCCCGTGGTCTCGTCTGACTTCATGGGGCGAACCTTTTTCATGTCAGCGACTGGCTGACCGCACTCATAGGACTGCTCCCACAGGTATCCATCTCTGTATACACTTGCCTTTAAACGATGCGAGAGTGCATTCACACAGGAAAGTCCAACACCATGAAGTCCCCCGGACACTTTGTAGGTCTT
>JAPPBZ010000030.1 GCA_026702635.1 Bacteroidota bacterium | reverse complement strand
CGTATATAGGATACCACACCTGCCTGATATGCAGCTCTGGCACCTCCTCCGGCTAATACTAAAGCAAGTTGTCTTGGCTGCTCCATCTCCTCTGTGTGGGGTTTATCCGTCATTCCATGTGAATGATACTCCTCCGGGCATGGTTACCCCAAATCTGGCGGGAATCCCACATGGAAACCTAGTCTGTAATACCAGCAAATTCCTATCCATGCCGATGAGTTTGGTATCGGAGGCATCACTGACAATCTAAACCTTTGCAGAGATGTTCCTCTGTCCAGGCATGAAACTGACTGGAAGCTCACTGCGTCTACTGCGCCGCAAGAATCTCTTCCACAAGCCGCTCGGCTTCGTAAACATGTTGTAATGAGACCAGGATCGCCCGAACATCTACCGAAACTGTCCGTGCTGTCCGGTCCGAAAATATATATACATTGGGCAGAGATTCAATATTGCCATCAAATACCAAACCTACGATCTCCAAATCCTGATTTAGTAGTGGGGATCCAGAATTCCCTCCCGTAATATCGTTGGTGCTGACTAGGTTGAGCGGAGTTGAGAGATCAAACACCTCTGGTGGATTCCGCCAGCGTTCCGGGAGGTCCCACGATCTGCTCATGTTCCGATAGGCGTAAAAGTGATCATACAGCCCATAGAAGGTCGTAAAAGCAGGTGCGCGGGTTCCATTGTACGTATATCCACCTACACGCCCGTCTGATATTCGGAGCGAAAAGGAGGCATCTGGGGGCACATCGGTACCGTAAAGCGCAAAACGGAGTGATGCCAGTTCGGCAACGAGAAGATCTTCTCTGTTTTTGAAACTCTCGGCCTGTTGCTGGGCCGTAAAATACAACGGTGCTAGCGCGCTGATCACCGGCACCGCTGGATCATCACTGCTCAGGAATCCTTTATCCAGAAGGGCGGCAAACCTTGCAGAATCCGAGAGTGCTGTGGTCGCTACCAGATTTGCCGCCAGGCTATCAATCGTAAGTCCCCCCAAAATGCTTCGCATCGTCGGATCCTGCTCTCCCAAAGCCTCCAGAAGTTCTTCAAGCCGAAGAGTAATAATCGCTCTGTCCACCTCTGCAGGAAAGTCATCCAACGCCAATGCGTTCTCACGAATCTCATCAAGGACCTCCCGATCCACATAACCGCGGCGCTGCAGATTTGCGTAGTAGTATCCATGCAGTGCACGCGTCAGGATCCGCGATCCAACTGCCGTTCCAAAGAACGTGAACGCTGCCATACGACCTGCTTCCGCACGCTTTGACAACTGAAGTTCATCCAGTTCCTGGAATAATGACCCATAGCGCATGGATAGCGAATCTGACTGGAAGAGATCCTCTCTGATCTGAAATTCCGCTGCACTGCGACGTGCGATCAGTGTGTCGTCACGCAGTCCTTCCAACTGCCCCGAGAGCGCTTTGAGTGAATTACTGGCCGTGAACCACATGTTCTCAAATGCATCTGCACCTGCTTGATCCATGCCGATGAACGGTTGCAATGCTTCTACGCGCCGCTGTAATGTTTCGACCTGCTGAACCAGCGTATAGTCTCGCTCAAACGTTAGTTGCGACACGCTGCCAAACCGGCTGGTTGATCCTGGATTACCTACCACAAAGACGGCATCGTCCGCATTTGCTCCCTCGCTACCCCATTTGTAATGTTCTGGCGTAACTGCGGGGTTACCCTCTCGATCATAAGCACGGAAAAAGGCCATATCAAGCGTATACCGGGGGAAGGTAAAATTATCCTCTTCTCCTCCGAAATATCCCAATCTCTTTTCTGGAGCCATCACCAGGCGTACATCCTCGTAACGCCGATAGGTATAGGCGGCATATCGTTCACCGCTATAAAGCTCAATCACCTCCACCCGGAGCGTCGAGTCTCGCATTTTGGCGGCACTTGTCAACTCACCCGCAATCACCGAAGCCTTATCTCTGCGTGCACGGACACGCTCATTATCTCCGCGCACAATGCGGCTGGCACCATGTACCCGTTGGGTGACATCTGAAATTTCCCAGAGTTGCTCAACGTGTAAGTCGGGCACTCTTCGTTCGTCGGCAGCTGTTGTAGCCAGAAAACCCCCTTCAAGTAATTGCTCCGCCTCACCAGAAACCTCAGCAATGCTCTCACGTGCACAGTGATGGTTAGTCAGAATTAATCCCTGATCCGAAACAAAGCTGGCAGAACAGTTTGTCCCAAACCGTAATGCCCCCAGTCTGGCTTTGGCAAACCATGCAGAATCAGCGTTTATGCCATACTCTTCCGCGAGCCACTCCACAGGCGGGCTATCAAACGTCCACATCTTCCCCCCATCAAACCGATCAAGATCCACATCGAATCGATCCACGGTCAGAGAATGGGTGGGATCCGGTACTTCCACGGGTGAAACAGAGGATTGAGGCTCTTCTACGACCAGAGGCTGATTAACCACCTGGACTACCTCTACGGCGCTCGAGGCACAACCTGCCAAACATATCAGGAACCCTGCAATCAACCAATTTTTATACTTACCCATTCTCCTCTGCACTTCGTGCCTGTTCTGCCAATTCCTCCACAATATTCTCCGCCTCGAATACGGTCCTTAAAAGTGACAGGATACCCGAAGTCGAAACTGCTACACAGCGCTCACGCCCCCCTGTGAATGCATGATCAAATGCAATGCCAAGAATCTCCAAGTCTATATCTACAATGCCTGTCCCTATCTGAGCACATTTACCGGCCACAGAAAAATTCAATGCGGCGGATAAATCACTCTCTTTGATCCCAGCAATCCACCCCGCTGGTAATCCCCAAACTCCCATAGCCCCGTGCGAATAATGCAAATCCAACATACCGTACAACGTCGTGTGAGGCGGGCTAACGGTCCCGTTGTACGTGAATGTATCTGACAGGGTAACACTCGTAAACGGTCCGTTTTCGTCCAGTGCTGTGACGAATAATTTTTCCCGGTGACCGGGAGGACGATCACTCCACGCAAAGTAGCTTTCGGTGTCCAGAGGCTGGCCACTCTCATCATACACCCTAAAGAGTGCAAAGTCCGGTGCATGCCTGGGATAGACCCCCTCTTCATCGCCAAAATTTGCCATCTCCACAGGCGGAATCAGCACCAGCCTCACATCATCGTAGATACGCCAGGTATATTCCCAGAAACTGCTACTGTCGTCAGTGGCAACAATCTCCACACGCGTTCCGGGCAGTGCATCACTGGGTGGATCTTCTGGGCTGTCAAGCTTTCGGACCTCGACAAGCTGCTCTACGGCGAGCCCTGCCAGCCTGCGCTCCTGCAACAATTCATCGGCCACAAACACCGAATCGGTTGGTCGAATCCAGGTTTCTAGAGAACGCAGGCATGCAGCACTGGTCACAGCCAGACCATCCGCACTCACTAGAGCTCCAGCACATTGAGGTAACTGCAGCGTCCCCAAGCGCACATTCTCAATCCAGTCTTCATCCACAATATGTGAGCCTGGGGCCTCCGTGTGCGCCTGGGAATACCACTGGTATCGTACGACGACCGTATCCGCTTCTCCAGAAGAACTCACCTGCTTCGCCTGAGCAGATGGCATCAACAGCAACAAGCTGATGATCCCGTAAACGATGGAACTATTTTTCATAAGTTTATATCACTCCGATCGCTTGCCGGAGTGGCGGAACTGGTAGACGCGCAGGTCTTAGGAACCTGTGTCCCTTCGGATGTGTGGGTTCGAGTCCCACCTCCGGCACTATGTACTGAAAAAAATCCACCGTCAGGAGTCGGTCTTATCACTTGCCATGAATTTCATGGACAACGAGTTGACACAATGACGCGTATTCTTGGCGGTAAACATCTCCCCTGTAAATACGTGTCCGAGATGCCCATTGCAATTCGCGCAAATGATCTCCGTACGACGTCCGTCTGCATCGGGTACACGTTGGACCTGACCCGGTATTTCATCGTCGAAGCTGGGCCACCCACATCCTGAGCGAAACTTATCCTCCGACCGATACAGAGGTGCGTCGCACCGGCGGCAGAGATAAATCCCTGCAGCATCGTGCTCATAGTATTCCCCCGTAAACGGGCGCTCGGTCCCTTTCTCTAGAATGACGTAGACCTCTTCAGGCGTTAATTCGTTCATCTTTACAGTTTTATACTTGCAACTGGAATCTCCGCTGGAATGTTGCCCGTTACGGCGCTGGAGCCAATGGATCGGGAAACTTGAACGTATATCCGAGATGCATTCTTACCTTATCACTAAGCACCACCTTATCGGGACGGGATTCACCAAAGGAACCTTGTGGAGGGGGCAGACCTAGATTCGATGCTGCGCGGGCATAGAACTCGGCTCTGGTCGGATGTAAGTCCGCACATACATTAAAGGTTTGTCCCCAGCACTGTTGCTTTACCACCTCCATTGCAACTCTCACAGCATCATCGCGGTGCAGCATGTTCACGGCGTTTTCTGGATCCCGTAACGGACGCCCTGACCAGAATCGTCCCGGCTTACGTTCATACCCATAGAGTCCGGCGAATCGGAGTACGGTACTCTTGAAATCTGATGCATTTCTGAGTAGTTCCTCCGCGGCCAGAAGTGCACCACCCGATGCACTACTTGGCGGCAACTTACCTGCATCCTCTTCCTGTACATGCCCGGCGCTATATACACTTGTTGAACTGATAAACAATACCTTCTGCACCCGCCCCTCCTTCAAGTAGGTAAGAAGCGATCCCATTGCAGCTTCCATAAACGCCCCCACATCAGCCCGCCTGCGCCCTGGCGGAAAATTGATCACCACAACGTCGGAGTCAAAAAAATCACGCCGACCATATCCCTCCAGGGTTGGGGTTAATTTTAAGAAATACGGCTCTATCCCATCCGCCAACAGGTTCGTAAGCTTTGATTCACTGGTCGTTGATCCGCGTACCCGCCAGCCACGTTTCAGAAACAGTTTGGCCAAGGGCTGACCAATATACCCGCATCCCAGTATACTGACCGTGATTGGCGTGCTCATATTATAACAAGTCAACGGTTCTGGCGCACTTTCTTTGGCTCCTTATAAGGAATTATGCAAATACTTGATCCAGCAGTCATAAAAGTTTGGACCATCAAGGGAGCACTGAGCTGGGGAATTTTGCTTCCAGTCTGTACAACGGTTGATGTCATTCTCTTCTTCTCGGACAATGATACGTTTCTACCGGGTTTGTGGACAGGCCTGCTGTTGGTTATCTGTTTAGCATGGATCTTGATCATCCCAAAATTGCGTTACAGATACTGGCGATATGAATTGCGGGATGAGGATCTCTACGCCATCCGGGGAATCTGGAACCGAGTGCAGACGATCGTCCCCCTTCGTCGCATCCAGCACTTGGACGTTGCTCAGGACCTGATTGAAGGAAATTACGATCTCGCCCGCTTAGTCGTACACACTGCCGGAACCAGAAGTACGGATGTGGTCGTCCCAGGGCTCCCCTACGATGAGGCGGTGCAACTGCGCGATACAGTGCGCGAATTTATCGCAGAATACATGGATTAATGGAGGCGCCTTCCGCGGTATTTCGCCAATTGCACCCATTGACCTTCGTGCATTATGTGTTTCTGGCCATTGTCGGATTTGCCTTTGCCGCACTCTCGTCACCCAGTTATGGCGGGGACGCGCAGAGGTACTCCTTGATTTTCGCCACCTTCTACGCAACCGTCACAGGGCCTTATGCAATTGCCAAATACATCAGGTTTCGATACCATGTTACGAGCGATGAATTGGTCATTTATTACGGAGTATTCAAGCGGGTACGACGCAATATTCCTTCCGAGCGTATTCACACGGTCTCCATTGAGCGTAATATGCTTGCCCGAATCCTTGGGACTGCTGCTGTCAGGATTGAAACTGCAGGAACGGGAGACGCAGAGGGAAACCTATCCTATGTTGGAGTCCGTGAGGCGGAGCGGATACGAAACCTGCTCCGAACGGCACAAGCTGTTGATTCGCCCGAATCTCCTACCTCTCCAAGCTTTTTTATGCCGCTGAGGCGGGTATTACTCTCAAGTATTTACCAGTTCTCCCTCGGAATCAGTGCACTCCTGGTTGGTGTGTTCTTTCAATTGGAATCCTTCGGCATCGTCGACGGTCGTGCACTCACCTCTTGGCTTGTAGAACAAAACTTTTTTAGCGGGACCATTGAGGAATTCTGGCCACTGCTTATAGCCCTACTGCTTCTAGTTACCTTCGTACTTGGCTGGACTTTGGGCTTCATTCAGAACCTGATTCGGTTTTACAATTTTCGGATCGAACTCGGTGCAACGAAAATCCGCCGTAGATTCGGCCTGATTACTCTTCATGAGGGGGCCATTCCATATAAACGTGTTCAGTCCTTCCTCATCCGATCCAATCCGCTCATGAGGCTATACAACTGGCATCGACTGGAAATGCAAACGCTGGGGCTACAAAGTGGCGAACGGGGATTCCAACCTGGAATGCCCTTTGCCAAGTGGACAGAAATCACTGCTCTGGCTCCTAAAATTCGACCGTTCTCAATTCCAGAATCCTATGCGCGTGTCAGTCGGCTGACCATTCGCAGACGTACCCTGCGTTACAGCCTTCTGATTGTACTTTCCTCGGTTATTATATCACTATTGTGGTGGCCCCTTGCTCTCTGGGGATTATGTCTCTTGCCAGCCGGATGGGGACTAGCTTGGCTCCAGTATCTGTGTCACCGATGGGCATACTATGACGGGAATTTGCTGATTCGCCGGCGCGTATTCAGTCAACAGTTTTGGATTATTCCGGTTGAGCGTTTTCAGGCTTTCGAAATTACTGCAACGTTTTTTCAACGGCGCCTGGGGCTGTGTACCCTGATCGTGGATACCGCTGGTGCAGGCGATCTGCGCTACCCCCGGATCATTGATCTGAAGCGTGAGGAAGCAAACCGGCTACTGGCCGAACTCTACGATGCCTTTCAGGCGGAGGCTACTTGGTAAGGGTGCCGATCCCCACTCAAGGATTCTCGTTTGCGTCTACACTAATCTGATCTTTCTCAGCATCCAAACGGATACAACTGAGCCCTAGGTAGAGCAAAATTGGCACGGTCTTGCGTCGGGCAGGCCCTTGGAGATCCAACGCAGTCAACCCGATTGAAATGGTCCATGCCCCGGGGATAATCGTATGGGCCCACCATGGTACACGGGCAAAAAGAAATGCAAACAGAGAGGTCGCCAGCTTCACGCCAATCAGGCGGGCAGTCCACCCGAATAGCACGGTCTTGATCAGGCCCTGAACCACCAGTGTACCAAATGCCTGCAGGAGCATAGGTGCAGCAAAAATTCCTCCAGCCTTCTTCAGGAATGCAATGGCACGTTTACGCTCAATCCCCAGAGATTCCAGAATCTGCAGCTGTTCCGCCTGCGTATACTTCGAGAACACATCCACGGCATATTCCTGAGCCATTCGGATAAGTAAATCTCTTTCCGTCCCCCGGTCTGCCAAGGGTATTTTGAGGAATCGTGCCGTATCGCGAATGATATAACGAAAATCTGCTCCTGGTTCTTTGCCAACAACTCTTCTGACTTGATACGCAAGGTCACTGCTTCCCAGATATCGAATCTTCCTTTCAAGCTCTTCGCACAGAGCCGCGTGATGACCAGGGGAATCAATTTCTTCAAGATGCCTTTTCAAGCTCGTACACCGGTCAAATGGCCCTTGGATGATCTGGATCAAATATGCATAATCTTCCCTGGAGAGTTCCAACAATAAATCCTGCATGACTCCTCCGTAAATTGCTTGAATCTCAGGGATACGTACAGCGATCACATAAGGTTGACAAGGCGGTGACTTGATTAGTCGTGGGGATGCATCGAATTGATGGTTCTTCTTTCTTGTGGGAGGCAGTGCAGCCAGTTCCGACGCAATAAACCGTCTGCAATCAAACGTAAAATTGTTTCTACCACCCCTAAGTGGAACCTGTTATCCCATACCAGACCTGCTACCAACCGGAGCGATAGGTGTTGGATGCGATTCGCTGCCATCACAGGAAGCACCTTTTCACGGCGACGTTAACCTAAAGATCAAGAGCGTAATGATAAAACGTACGGTCTCGTGAATATCCCAGCTTCTCATAAAGACGCTGTGCACGCTCATTAGTTTTTTCAGTTGCCAACTCCAGTGCAATGTTTCCGCTCTGCACCGCATGCCTCCTCGCCGCTTCCATCAACCGCTCCCCAATGCCCCGACCACGCCAATCCTGATCTACATACAAGTCATTCAGAATAAAAATTGGAGCCATACGTACCGATGAAAATGCTGGGTAAAGCTGAACAAATCCAACGGACAACCCCTCCTGTTCTTTGGCTACAAGAATGACGGAATCTCCGCGGCGCATACGCTCCGAAAGAAAAGCTTGGGCCCCCGCCAGATCGGATTCCATTCCGTAAAACTGCCGATAACCATCAAAGAGAGACGCTAAACCGGACAACTCAGCGGGCTCGGCAATCTTGATCTGAACACCTGTTTGCATGGCACGAAATCGTCTGAATAAAGTTTGCGGGGATATTACGCTCATGAACCCCTATGCGCTCCAGTGGACTTCTGTTGCACGTGACTTCCTTGCCCACCCGCTTTGGAATTGGGGATTTAGGACCGGAAGCGTGGAAATTTGTTGATACGCTGGCAGAAGCTGGTCAGACTTGGTGGCAATTACTCCCTGTGTGTCCCGTAGGCTTGGGGGATTCTCCCTACGCAAGCCCTGCATCATTTGCGGGGAACCCGCTCCTGATCAGCCCCGAGCTGATGGTGGAGGATGGGTGGTCCACCGAGACTGAAGTCAACACCAATTATCCACACTCGGGTGGCGGTGTAGACTATCAGAGCGTTTCCAATTACAAATCAACCCTGCTGGGCCAGGCGTTTTCCCGGTTCGTGAAACAGCCGCAAACGGATGAATTCATTTCCTTCGTAAATAGAGAAAAGGACTGGCTGCTGCAGTACGCCGCCTTTCAAGCGCGAAAAGCGCAGCAGTGCAACCGAATCTGGACGAGTTGGCCCTCAGAAGACCGAAAACCACCCGAAACAGATTCGTTACAGATCGATTCGCCAGAGATTCAATTCTACCTGTTCGAACAGTTTCTTTTTGATTGCCAGTGGCGAAGACTCCATGAGTATTGCCGCCAAAAAGGAATCAAGATCATGGGGGATCTACCCATCTACGTCGCACATGACAGTGCCGACGTGTGGGCGCATCCTGAATTGTTTGAACTCGACAATGCGGGTGAGCCACTGGTAGTTGCGGGTGTTCCTCCTGACTTTTTCAGCAAAACCGGGCAACGCTGGGGAAATCCGATCTATCGCTGGAAAGCAATGGAAGCCGAGGGATTCGACTGGTGGGTTCGCCGGATGAAACGGGCACTCAGTCTATGCGACAGTATCCGACTCGATCATTTTCGCGGATTTGCCGGATACTGGGAGATCCCGGCAGAGGAAGAGACTGCCGTTCGCGGACGCTGGGTTACCGGACCCGGACAAGCTTTCTTTGACCAGCTTACAGAAACCCTAGGCCCCCTGCCCATCCTAGCCGAAGACCTTGGAGTGATCACACCGGATGTGATTGAACTGATGCAGACGAACGCGTTCCCCGGGATGGCCGTCATCCAGTTTGGGTTTGATGCAGGAATGGATAACCTGCACCTACCACACAACTACAAACCCAACCAGTGCGTGTATACCGGCACCCACGACAACGATACCCTGCTTGGCTGGTGGAACACGCTGACCGAATATGAGCGTGAATTCGCAAAGGATTATTTGCAAATCGAATCCGATGAAGACCTATGCCGGAAAGCCATTGAACAATGTTTGGACTCCGAGGCCGAAATGGTGATTCTACCTGTACAGGATGTCCTGGGGCTCAGCAGTGATGCCCGGATGAACTTCCCTGGAACCCCCTTCGGAAACTGGCGCTGGTCCCTTCTGTCAGAGCAGCATGCACAGTTGCGGGAAGTCGCCGGCCAATGGCTACTCCGTGCCACGCTCCGAAACAGACGACCGAACGCGCAGGATTAGCACTGACTGTGGAGCAACACTGGCGACCCCTCCTTTCGAATCTTCACCTGCCGCAACCGTACTCTCCCCCCATCCCAGCCCCCAACTCCAGACATATTCATCCGAGAGCTTGAACCGGACTGCTTCGTCAGTCGGGTTGAAACAAATCAGTAGCATATCTGGCGCGGCAAGCCACATTCCGAATGCCTGGGCTGATGCCCAGTCTTCAGAGCGCATGACGTGTCCTTCCGGGTGCCACCAAATCGCATCGGGCAAGCCATTTTTTTCTGCTTGTCCCGTCAAAAACCGGTTACGCCGCAGAGATGGATGATCCTTGCGGAACGTAATCAACTCACGTACAAATTCGAGTTGCTCTTTATCGGATTCGTCGAGATTCCAGTCGTACCATGAGATCTCATTGTCCTGACAGTAAGGGTTATTATTACCCTGCTGCGTCCGGCCAAGTTCGTCTCCTCCCAGAAGCATGGGGACTCCCTGAGACACAAACAAAGTGGTCAGCAAACTGCGCTTTAAGCGGTCCCGATGCGCCAGGATATCTGGATTCGTTGAGCTGCCTTCCTGACCGCAATTTTGACTGTAGTTCACAGATCTGCCATCACGGCCATTCTCCTGGTTGATCTCATTGTGTTTCCTCTCATAGGACACCAGGTCCTGGAGTGTAAACCCATCGTGCGAGGTCACGTAATTGATTGAGGACGAGGGGCGGCGATGCCCAGGAGCAAACAGATCACTCGAGCCAGCAATACGCGTGGCAAACTGTCCCGTTATACCGAACTCACCACTCCAGTAACGCCGTACGACATCACGATACTTATCATTCCACTCTCTCCAGGGCGGAGGGTACGTACCTAATTGATAGCCTGAATAGCCCAAATCCCACGGCTCGGCAATCAACTTTACCCCAGATAAAACAGGATCCTGTTGTACCATCTGCAGCCATCCGCTTTGATGATTGACTCTGCCTTGCTCCCGGAGCAATGTACTGGCCAGATCAAAGCGAAAGCCATCTACATTCATCACTTCTACCCAATACCGCAGGCTATCCATAATGAGACGACGGACATATACATGCTCCGCACGCAGGGTATTACCGCATCCAGTACTGTTATAGAGAAAGCGGGGCTGCCCAGGTTTCGGTACATAATAGGAGGCATTATCAATGCCTCGCCAAGATAGGGTTGGCCCCAGATGATCCCCCTCCCCTGTATGGTTATAGACCACATCAAGG
>JAPPBZ010000117.1 GCA_026702635.1 Bacteroidota bacterium | reverse complement strand
CCAGAATTTGAGCGTCTGATTGCCGAAGAGGCCCTCCTCGAATATGAGGAGGTGTACCCCGGGCGTTTCTATGGGACACCACTCTCAGCCCTCACAGAGTCCGATGGCCCACTATTGCTGGATATCGACGTCAAGGGGGCTGCCCGGGTTCGCTCTGCCTACGGCGGGTTTTTTATCTTCGTTGCTCCACCATCGGAAACTGAACTAAAAAACCGCCTGAACAACCGGGGTACAGAATCCGCAGAGACACTTGATCTGAGGCTGCAAAGAGCAGAACTTGAACTTGCCTGTGCTGATCAATTCGATGCTCTGGTGGTAAACGATTCTCTCGATAGAGCTGCAGTGGAAGCGATTGCGCTAATTAAGGACTACCTTCACGATGAGTGAATCAAGCCGAATTACAGAGCTGCATGGTAAGCGTCTTCTTCTTGGCGTGACCGGAAGTATCGCCGCATACAAGGCTGCCGAATTGATTCGTCGCCTGCGAAAGCTTGGTACCGAAGTACAGGTTCTGGCAACGCAGGGGGCGTCTCAGTTTATCTCACCGACAACCCTGGCAACCTTGTCTGGTCGAAGTGTGCTCACGGACTTGTTCGATGGGGCAGAAGAGGACACCTGGACCAAGCACATCACTTTGGGGCATTGGGCAGACCTCTTCGTGATTGCACCCGCAACAGCCCAGACTCTGGCAAAATTGGCGAATGGGTTTTCGGACAATATGCTGACCGCAACCGCGCTGGCGGCCCGCTGCCCGATACTGATATGCCCGGCCATGGATCATGATATGTATATGCATCCTTCCGTCCGCTTGAACCTGAAACGCCTCCAGGGATTCGGCTACCATGTGCTGCCTCCCAGCTATGGAGAACTGGCCAGTGGGCTCGTTGGACTGGGGCGTCTCCCGGATGCGGAAGATATTCTCGACCGGATTGCGTCTCTTTTGCCTGACGAGTTGCGTGGCAAGCATGCTCTGGTCACTGCCGGCCCTACACGTGAGCCCATCGATCCCGTTCGAGTTCTGACCAACCATTCGACCGGTACGATGGGCTTTGCTCTTGCAAAAGATCTTGTCCGGCGTGGAGCACAGGTGACGCTGGTGACCGGTCCTACGTTGTTAAACACTCCTGATGGGGTGCGGCGCATTGATATCACCACGAGCGCAGAAATGCTTGAAGCGGTCTTGGCCCATAAGGATGCGGATTTTGTCTTTATGGCGGCTGCGGTGGCGGATTATGCGCCAGATGAGTCTCATTCTTCAAAAATCAAGAAACAGGAGGATCAACTTACGCTCCGGCTGCACCGAACCTCTGATATCCTCGCGAAACTGGGGAAACGACGTCGGAACGATCAAGTCCTGGTCGGCTTCGCCATGGAGACGGAAAACGGTCTTACGAACGCCCGAAAAAAACTCACCGATAAGAACCTGGACTGGATTGTCCTTAACAACCTGACCGAAGAAGGCGCCGGCTTCGGTACGGGAACCAATCGCGTGACTCTCATCGGGAAAGATGGCTCGTCCTTTCCATTGGAGGTAATGTCAAAAGAGGAGGTTGCCACAGCCCTTCTGGATCGAATCTTGACTGATTGTGCATAAAGTGTTGAAAACTGCCGGGAATCTCGACAGGATCACACAATAATTGCACAGTAATTTTATCTCGTGCGGGTACAACTATTTTGGCTTTCAAGCACATGTGTGCAATGATCTCCGCACTTCATCACCTTAAAGACAGCCTCTCTGCGGAGGCAGGCCTACACGGCCCGCTTGTCCCATTAGAGCAAACAAATTTATTTGCACGGAAGATCATGGACCTGGTTGACGCACAGAACCCTGTACACCAGATCCGATCCCTCGATGCGCTCCAGGACTACGTAGACTCCTCGGTTCTCGTTCCGATTGATGCGCAGCGTACGCATGCTGTTTTTGGCGAGGGAAACCCACACGCAAACATTATGCTCGTCGGCGAAGCTCCTGGAGCAGACGAAGATCGGCAAGGCAGGCCCTTCGTCGGACGGGCCGGTCAACTGCTTGACAAAATGATCGCGGCAATCCATCTATCCCGGAACGAGATCTTTATTGCAAATATTCTCAAGTCTAGACCTCCCAGGAACCGTGACCCGAAGCCTGACGAGATTGCTGCCCATCTGCCTGTTCTCTACCGGCAAATGTCCCTTATTCAACCTAAATTTATCCTCTGTCTGGGACGGATTGCTTGTCAGACTTTGCTTGGAACCAGTGCTCCTCTTGGAAAACTGCGAGGGCAGGCTCACCCCTACCATGGAAGCACACTGCTTGCTACCTATCACCCGGCAGCTCTTTTACGAAATCAGAACTGGAAACGGCCAGCCTGGGAAGACTTGAAACTCTTACGACAGCTGTACTCGGCTCTATAGACCCTCTACACCATGCAAAGTGAAGCAATGCCTCCCCGGGGCCCCACCCTGGTTCAGAATTTGCAGGATTCGTCGGGGCGTGTTCCTCCCCAGGCTGTTGATGTTGAGAGGTATGTCCTAGGAGCAACGTTGATTGACCCAGAGGCCATGAGCATTGCAACGGAAATCTTGCCTGTAGATGCCTTCTACCTGCCGAAGCATAAGCAAATATATCAAGCCCTTCTAGATCTTTCCGCGAAAGGGCAACCCACAGATGTCATTGCAGTTGCTGAGCAGCTGAAAGCAACGAAGCAACTGGACTTCGTTGGTGGCCTCCCATACCTGAATGATCTTACTGAACATATCGCTACTTCCGCAAACACCGAGTATCACGCACGTATCATAAGCCAGAAAGCCCTCTTGCGTGATCTTATTGGAGCGATGGGGAAGCGGATCACAGAAGCTTATGACCCGGCAACCGATGCGTTTGAGCTTCTTGACGCGGCAGAAAAAGACCTCTTTTCCATCTCTGAAAGCCAGGTCCGCAGGTCAGCAAAAAACTTAAAGGACGCCGTACGGGAAACGATTGACCACATCCAAAGCATTGCGGATCGACCGGACGGACTTTCCGGGATAACCAGTGGCTTTACAGATCTCGACAAATTGACTGGAGGGTGGCAGGATTCCGATTTGATCATCATCGCCGGCCGACCATCAATGGGGAAAACTGCGTTCGCCCTGGCGTGTGCACGTAACGCGGCCCTAGCCTCGCAGAACCCCATAAGCTGCGCAATTTTCTCTCTGGAAATGAGTGCTCGGCAGCTGACTCAGCGCCTGCTAACCTCCGAAGCCAAGGTGAATGCCCAGAATGCTCGTACGGGAAAGCTGAGCCAGAATGACCTTCACGCCGTTGTGGAGGCCGCGGGAAAGTTGGGTCTCGCTCCGATCTTTATTGACGATTCGGATGGTCTGGGGATCCTGGAATTACGTGCTAAATGCCGCCGATTAAAGTCTGAACATAATATTGGGCTTGTGCTGGTTGATTACCTGCAACTCATGGAGGGGCAAAGCAGGGATAACCGGGAGCAGGAAATCGCAAATATCTCCCGATCCCTCAAGGGCCTTGCAAAAGAGCTTGATATCCCGGTGATCGCGCTTAGTCAGTTAAATCGAAATGCAGAGGATCGAAAAGACAGGCGACCACAATTGTCGGACCTACGCGAGAGTGGTGCGATTGAACAGGACGCCGATGTGGTCGCATTTATCTATCGTGCATCCTACTATGGCATCGAAACCGACAAAGACGGTCACTCAACCAAAGGAGTCGCGGAGATCATTGTTGGCAAGCACCGAAACGGCCCTACCGGGACCGTCAAACTTAACTTTGAGACAGACTTCGCCCGTTTTTCAAATCTCGAAGTGTATCGGCGACAGGAGGACTATACCCCCGAACTCGAGGACTGGTCTGTCTGATGTAATGAGGTGACGGGCGGATTCGAACCGCCGTACAAGGCTTTGCAGGCCTCTGCCTAACCACTCGGCCACGTCACCTTGGCACGCCCGGCAGGACTCGAACCTGCAACCTGCGGATTCAGGTTTGTGCCGGTTTCCCGACTCCCTGGACTATCTCTTCACCTTTTTCAGTTATGCCTGAAGGAAGGGGTGGCCGTCTAGTCTCTACACCTTCCCCTTGGGGCTTGGCTCGGGATTACCGTGAACCTCTGTTCCGTAGGCTTCCCCGAATTTGACCACTTACTCGCTGGCCGTTTCCAGCCAGCGGCCCGCTTTTGCTGCAGAAGTCCGCTGCTCTATCCAGTTGAGCTACGGGCGCCTGTATGTAATAGAACTGGTATCCGCGTGGTCGGGGCGGCCGGATTTGAACCGACGACTTCTGCGTCCCAAACGCAGCGCTCTACCGGGCTGAGCTACGCCCCGAATCGGATGGTCTACGTGACGGCCTTCAATTCCGCTCGAACGTCCTCCTGCGGAACTATCTTTTCTCTGAAGCGGAAGCTCCCGTTTGGCTTCTTTTCCGCAATAACGAGCTTGGCCATCACTTTTCGCTCTTGACGGCGCTTGAGGACCTTGTCTCCAAACGATTGTTTCTTGGCCATCTTTACTTGATCTCCCTATGCAGTGTGTGCTTTCGTAGTGCCGAATTGTACTTTTTGAGCTCCAGTCTACCCGTCGTATTACGCCGGTTCTTGACCGTTGAATACCGGCTTGTACCCGGAGCCTCCGTACATTCAAGGATTATTTTTTGTCTAACGTCTTTTCCTTTCCGTGCCATGTTACAGCCTTATCTGTTTAGACCGAGATGCCTTGCGCCCGCGCCTCACGCAATACCGCTTCAACTCCTTTCTTGTTGATGGTCTTGATCGTATTCGCCGAAACCCTCAGCTTCACCCACCGCTTTTGTTCGGGTAGATAAAACCGCTTCGTCTGCAGATTTACTCCAAATCGACGACGCGTCTTGTTATGCGCATGTGAGACATGGTTGCCCGACATGGGCCCTTTGCCATTCAATTGATCCTTACGTGCCATTGGTTCTTACCCCTTTCCTATTTTGGGCGACCGGCTTATATGAATCCTTTTGCCAAACGGTTCCCAAATCAGTGACCTCGGGTAACGGCTCGGCTCGGCTCACTCCGTGCTGCACGCCACGCCGGGTAGAGCGCGGCGATCAAGCACAAACCAAACGAAACCCCCAAGATGAGAACCAAGTCCAGGATCTGGATTGAAACCGGGTAGGCTTCGATTACAAAGGACTCTGCCCCCAAGAGGGGGACAAGTTGAAAATATTTCTGGAGGAGCAAAATCCCGAGCCCCACCACGAACCCGGTTCCTGCACCAATCAGCCCGATCATCCCGCCCTGCACGAGGAATAGTTGCCGAATATCCCGAGAAGTGGCCCCCATCGCCTGCAGAACGCCAATGTCCTGTTTCTTTTCCACAACAACCATGGTGAGCGACCCTACAATACTGAACGCTGCGACCACGCAGATGAGAACCAGTATGATGGATGCCCCCCATTTTTCCAGCTGCATAACATCATAGAGAGAGCGCTGAAGATCGTACCAGGTTTGAACCCTTAGCCCGCTGGGGTTGGCGGCTTCGAGTGCTTGCTTCACTTGCTGTGCCTGCTCCAGGTCGGTGAGTCGCAATTCGATCCCGGTAACGGCACCTTCCAGATGAAAAATATCCTGTGCCTCATTGATTCCAATAAATACATGCGTGTTGTCGTAGGTCTCTTCAAGTTTATATAACCCCCTTACCTCAAATTCTTGTACCGCTGGCGGAGAGAAGACGCGTGTGAGCATTTGCCCCAGCCCTTGTGCAGAAAACAGCATTGCCCGGCTGTTCTCAGAGCCTGGAGACAGCCCCAGGCGCTGCCCCAGGCTGAATCCCATCACCATTCCCTGTTCGCTGGTGTCAAACTCCCCGGCTACGAGTCCTGCTCCCACGGCATTATCCGCCACACCTCGCAGGACCACGACGCGGTTGACTTCCGACTGTGAGACAGTTACCAGGAGGGCTTTCCCTTCAACGTAGGGCTCCGCGCTTAGAACCTGCGGAATCTGCTTGGCTTGTTCGGCGATCCTGTTTGCTTCTTCCTGCGGCAACCCGCCTCCAGGCTCCGCGACGATGCGGACATGTGGGTCCATGGAAACGAGCAGGTCTCTCACCACATCATAAAACCCGTTCATGACAGACAAAACCACGATCAGCGCAGCGACGCCGACGGCCACACCGGCCATAGAAATCCCCGAAATAATCGTAACCAGCGGGATTCGCTGCCGGCTGTGCAAGTACCGTCGTGCAATAAACAGTCGATAATTCATCCCTGGGATTTGAGTTTCCTTGCTGTGGTCATACGCCTCGGGCCAGACCTGTGGGCTTGCTTCTGATTCGGGATAGGCTATACATTGAATCGAAAAAGAATCACATCTCCATCTTGTACGACGTACTCCTTGCCTTCGGACCGCATAATCCCCGACGCGCGCGCGGCGGCCTCGGAGCCTACGCGAACCAAGTCTTCGACCCGCACGGTCTCTGCGCGGATGAATCCGCGTTCAAAGTCGCTATGGATTTGTCCTCCTGCCTGTGGAGCACGTGTTCCGTTTTTGACGGTCCACGCTCGTGTTTCCTTTGGTCCATGTGTAAAGAATGTAATAAGGTCCAATAATTTATATGCCCTCTGGATTAAGCGTTGCAGCCCATCTGCCTGCAGCCCTTCACCTGCCAGGAAAACGGCTTTTTCTTCCTTCTCCAGGTCTGACAACTGCGCCTCGAACTCTGCGCTCAGGATCAGGCATTCTGCCCGCTCTATGGCGGCAACTCTCCGAACTTGTTCGGCCCAGCCATTGCCCTGAGGCAAATCCGCCTCTCCCACATTCGCAATGTAAAGAACCGGCCTACTGGTTAAGAGGAATAATCCCCCAATATAGTGCTGCTCTTTTTGGGAGAGATTTTTTAAGAGCCGTGCAGGGCTGCCCTGCGACAGATGAGTAATGAGGCGTTTTGCGAACGCAGCCTTTGCAACCGCATCTGCCTCTCCTCCCTTCGCCGCCTTTTCCCACTTTTCAGCGAAGCGCTCCACCGTATCCAAATCTTTCAATAAGAGCTCCGTGTTCACAATCTCAATGTCACGCTCCGGATCTACGTTCCCGGCAACATGGGAGATCCCGGAAGCATCGAAACAACGCACAACATGTATCAGCGCATCTACCTGTCGAATATGCCCCAGAAATGCATTCCCCAGTCCTTCGCCGCGGGATGCGCCAGCGACGAGTCCCGCAATATCTACAAACTCTATCGTGGTTGGGACAACTCGTTCGGGCGGGGAAATGGCAGCCAGTTGCTCCAGTCGTTCATCCGGCACGGGCACAATTCCTCGATTGGGATCTATCGTGCAGAACGGATAATTTGCTGCGACTGCGCCAACCCCGCTCAGCGCATTAAACAGAGTGGATTTCCCAATATTGGGTAATCCAACGATACCACAATTGAGAGACATTGCCCGGGACTATCAAATTTTGGCTGGGATGCGGTTGATCTCCGATCAAATGAGCGACCGGTTTTGCAGAGATGATATGCTCAGAGTTGTGCGCTTGTCTACGGCGCTCTCTTTGTTGCTCTTGGCGTTCCAACCTCTTATACGTTCGCCGGGCAGCGAGGCTCATTGTCAGGTCTTGTTTACTGCTTGGTCAATACGCTGACCTATTTGACACAGAATGAACGCCCATTGCCTCTGATGTGTAAACAATGTTTTCGCTGCACATGCCGATCAAGTGGTAAAACTATTCCAAACAACCTGTGTGCTCATTCTCCTGACCTTAAACGGGTTTATGGCACTTGCCCAGTCGTCCCATATACAAGCTGGACTAGGAGGTTGGCCAGGGGCCGGCATGCAGTTTGTGCATATTCAGGCCCGCAGTATCTACTCGCTTGAGGTTCTCGCTTCGGTCGATACCGAGCTTTGGAAAGAAAGAACTCCCGTATATGTCTCTGCAGGTGTTGGGGCCGCCCTGAGGCCTTTAGGGATTCTTCGTGTGATTGGTCAGGCAAACTACTCCTATGATCTATACCTAGGGGTCCGATTCGGCCCTGCGCTAACATTCCTGCACGAACAAACCCGCGCGGAAAAAAATCGTCAATTCAGTCTCTTCCTGGATCCTTTTCTTCGATATACCCGACCAGTTGGACAACAAACCGCTTTCATTGAAATCGGGTCACAGCGTCCCTCTCTGCGCATAGGACTTTGGATTCCTCTTGACTGAAGCTATCCCTGCAGACACTATGTCCCTGTAGTGAGCTCGAACTAATTCAACGACACTTACAGATCTCTTCACAAAGCAGAACAAAGTTGTCTCAAGAACTAACTTGAGTGCTGAGTGTCTTGTCGGCGGACCATTTCTTCCCATCCTTGACGACCTCCCTCACTTTTTATCAGTCTCCCCTCCTTTCTCAATCTGAACGCAATCGTATCCAAGACTCCGTTCACAAAGTCCTTACTCTCCTCTGTGCTAAAAATCTTCGCCAACTCAATTGCCTCATTCATCGTTGCCTTAGGTGGAATCCGGTCAAAGTGCAAAAACTCACAAACCGCCATACGAAGAATAATCAGGTCAATCCTGAGTATGCGGCCTAAATCCCAGTTCCTGGCATTTTCCGAAATAATCTGATCCAGTTGATCCTGGTTGGAAATCACAGTTTCGAACAACCGGATCCCCATTTCCGTTGCCCCATCCTGTCTTGGCAGTCTTGGCAAAAGAGTCGTCTCATACACATGTGTCTGAGAATCGCCACTGAGCATATGCGCATAGAGTGCCTGCAGAGTCGCGTAGCGGGCACGGCGACGAGGTGGTATTGTCATTGGATCTTTGATCGTGCCAAAGGACTAAGTCTTAGGCCCATTAAATGTACTTCCCCCTTGTAGCATATAACTGCCGCTCAGGATCCAACTGATCTTCTGCAAAGGTATAGCGAATAGTCCTCAGACATCCACACGAATTATTTGGGGAAGATACATCATCCCAAGGCGAAGGATCGTTATTCACAGAAGCGGGGAATTGATATTAACAAGGTTTTTAGTAAAAATCCCCTTATTTATTGTTGGTACTGTGGAATTGTTGATAGCAGCGGGAAACCATTGTCTGTTTCGGCATAAGACGTACTGTGAAGGTGATTCATGGGCGGTGGGGTAGTTGAGAGAGTCAAGAGGCCTTGTTAGGATCATGTGTGTTACTGCCTACAATTTCACAAAATCGGGCATTTGAGATGGGGGGCTCGTAACATAGTCTCGAGAGCTCACATGTTATCCACGGACTACCGGCCTAAATAGTGGATCACACCTGTTATACTGCAGTGACAAGAAACTACAGCCGGGTTTCAATAATGGGGAGTTGATGGGCAACTAGAATGGTAAAGATTCTCAACCTATCAAGGACGCGAGGATTCTTAGACCGGACACAGGCTATTAGTTGTGGGAGGCGATCTTTGCCAAGTAAAGGCGTAATTTAGTGTAACGATAGTTCGTATCGAATAGCGTGAATGCTCTACGAATTAGAATGACACCTAAAGAAGCCTTTCAAAAGATACACTCGGAAATCTCCGTGATGCCGACGGAGAAGTTATCCCTGCGTGAGGCATTTGGGCGGGTGCTCCGTGAGGATATTGTTGCACAGGAGGCGATTCCGCCGTTCGATAATTCCGCAATGGATGGGTTTGCGGTCCGCGCGGATGATCTGACACAATTGCCGACAGACCTCCACCTTGAGGGAGAACTTGCCGCGGGAGAGGCCCCGAACATTGAGGTGAAACCGGGAGCATGCATCCGCATCATGACCGGGGCGCAGATTCCTCTTGGTGCGGATGCAGTGGTTCCACTTGAATGGACCACTGAAATCAATCAGGAAACCGTGCGCATCCGTCGTAAACCGGAGCGAGGAACCTACATACGGAGGGCAGCGAAGGACGCTTCACAGGGAACAACCGTGGTGAAAAGTGGCACGCGGATTACACCACCAGTCATCGGTATGATTGCAGCGGCAGGATATGACAAGATAAAGGTGGGAAAATCTCCGAGCGTGGCGGTCATCGTGACGGGGAATGAATTGCATCTTGACATGACAAGCCCCCTGCCTCCTGCCCGAATTTACGATGCCAATGGCCCGGGGCTGTTTGCCCAAGTTCTCGAGGCTGGCGCAATAGTTCCAGATTCGGAAGTTGCCCGGGACAATAGAGACGACCTTGCGGACCAAATAAGGCGGGGAATGGATGCAGATGTGATGGTCATAAGCGGAGGAGTGTCGGTAGGCAAGTATGACTTTGTCCAGGAAGTCCTTGAGAGAATGGAATTTGAGAAGCGTTTTTGGCGGGTCCGTCAGCGGCCTGGAGGTCCCATGCTGTTTGGAGTGCTTGGATCCCAGCTGGTTTTTGGGTTACCCGGCAATCCGGTTTCGTCAGCAATCTGCTTTCAGCAGTACGTGCGACCGACTCTTCTCACAATGATGGGTGCTGTGGAGATTCATCCACCCCGGATGAAAGCAAAATTGGGATCTTCCGTGCGCAAGAAAGCTGGATTATATCATTTTGTGCGTGGGAAAGCCAAGTGGCGGGAAAGTGGACAGTTGATAGTGCACACGACGGGTCCGCAGGCTTCAAATCTTTATTCTTCGCTGCAGCACGCCAACTGTCTCATTCATCTTGAGGAAGAGGCGATCGATCCCTCCGAGGGAGAAGAAGTGATCATTACCCCCCTGCCATGGGCAGTTATCGGCTAAAGAGAACCAACTCCTGGGCCTCTGGCCACAACAACAGACTCTGCTGAAAGACCTCGTCGATCGCATTAAAAAGGGGGACGGCAATACGGGAACCATACAATTGGCGACCAAGAAGTGCCTTGAAATAAAGTTTCAAGACGTCCTCATTTTCCTCTAGTGCATCATGGGTGAATTGCAATCCCTCGGCCGAAGGATCCGTCGGAACAAAGGTGACGGGGACTTGGGCGTTTTCGCCAGCAGCCCATAATGCGTGCCATTGAGCAGGCGAAAAAGAAAAATCACGAACGAATGTTTCCGGTTGATCTTCCCAAGTGGTTCGCAGGGCTTGCTCATTGGCTTCAAACCAGAGACGGAAGGTTTCAAAGAGGCCGCCGCCATAGAGAGCCTGAAGGATGCGAGGTCTTAAGGAGTCCGCGAACACCAAATGGTCGGGAGTAATTCCACCGTCGCCAAATACGGTGCGACCGTGTGTAGTCAAAAATTTCAGCGAGTCAGGAATCTGGTTCACATAGCCTTCGGGGTCCCGGCTTGCTTCGATCCAGCGTTCCAGTTTGTCTTCGAGGTAGGTCTCGCGATCTCCCTTCTCATAGGGAGTCTGGATCAGGATGGATGGAGACGGCGACGGCCAACCTGGCCGATGCCCGGCGGTTCGCCGAGGCG
>JAPPBZ010000255.1 GCA_026702635.1 Bacteroidota bacterium | reverse complement strand
CTCCCAAGAGTCTCGTACGCCATCCAAAGACCGTTTCTTCGCCGAACGAGTTGACGGCGGGCGAATTCCTGCCTGTCATTGGTGCCGGCAAAGATCCCGCCAAAGTTAAACGAATTGTGGTCTGCAGTGGTAAGATTTACTACGACTTATTGTCTGAACTTGATAAGCATCCAGACGAGCAGGATCGTATCGCGCTGATCCGGCTCGAACAATATTACCCGTGGCCCCACGATGCCCTCTACAAGGAGCTCGAACGATACAATACCGATGTAGAGATCTGCTGGGCTCAGGAAGAACCGGCAAACATGGGAGCCTGGACTTATGCTCGTCCACTACTGAAAAGCACACTCCGCTCCGCAAAATTTGGACATGATCCCCGCGTTCAGTACGCAGGTCGCCACCCGGGTGCCAGCCCGGCTACAGGCAGCTCAATGGTTCATCAACTCGAGCAGGAAGAAGTCATCGCGAGTGCCCTGCTACTTGTATAGATAGGTAGTATCCTTTTGGAGGATTTTGCCAACTTTGACTGGGCTTGACTTCAAGCCAAAATTTTCGGTCTGCCCAAGAGTCGCAAAAACTAATACCGCCGGTTATGCATTCGTGCATTGCGGGCGGCTTTCTCTTTCGCTATCCTTCGATCTTCCGATGGCTTTGTGAAAGCCATGTTCTGTCGATATTGACGCAATACTCGGCTACGATTTACTGCGCGTTTGAATCGCCTGAGTGCCCGGTCAATATTTTCTTTTTCTTTGACTTTTACGCCAATGCCAATGTGAAATGCCAACTGACTACCTTGATTTAATGTGTTGTAAGGAAAAGTAAGACAGCGTCTTACAGCACTACGCAGTATGTGTTCCTGACTCCAATATCTTGTGTACTAACTGCTCAGAATTCTCGCACACACAAGGTTATATCCTTCTATTCTTGTGACACATTACAGCTTGACGGTCAGTTGGAGTACTGCGCTCCTCCTTGTCAACATTTCATCAACTTCGAAGCGAGATTCCTGCCGCGGCCCTGCATCATCCGAAGGATAGAGATCCCACACATCACGTTCCTCTTCCGAATGCAGTCCAAGGTCGACTCGAATTCCATCTGTGAGTTTAATCCCCGCACCAAATGATGTGCCGCGGCGATCTCCTATCTGTCGCCCATCCGGAGGGGAGACGGCTGCCGGATCTTTGTAGGGCGAAGAGCGAAATGCCATTCCCCATCTAAGGTCAATGAACCACACTTCCGTCTCGACACCAAATGCATAATTCAAGGCGACCCCATATTCACTATCAATCACACGGTTTACCTCTTGGAATACCTCTCTCCCTTCACTCGAACTCAAACGAAGTTGCGTCCAGTCGATGACCTCCGCTTCTCCCGTAAGCATGGCGATTCCACCATCCAGTCGCAGTCCGACCCCCAAACGCCATGGTGAACGCACTGAGTATTCAAAGAAACCATTGCCAACATCATCCGCATGGTCACCATAAGTAACAGAGCCTCCAAGATCAAATCGCGTGGTGAATTGCTCCCCGTAGCTTTCCTCAAAGTACGACCAGGTCGGAGATTCGAGCGTCACACCGAAGCGAATCCTGTCTTTCAAGTTTCCACTCATTCCGGCTCGGAGGTTGACCCCAGCCATATCGGAACTCAATGTTTGTTGATAGTCAAGCTCGTTAAATCCCTCCAACAATGTACCGTCGTCGAGCAACACGTTATACTGATCAGCCGTGTTCTCATTCAAGATGTCACTTTCTGTAAAGTTGTAGTCGAAACGATAGTCACCGACAAAGATGTTTACGGAAGCACCTACCATAATATCTTTGGTTGCCTGCCATGCCAGCCCTGCATTCAACTCATACGCCTCCCCTGATTCTGAAACCAGGACCGACTGCTCAATTAAGGTGCCCGGTTCAACCGCTGAATAGAACGGGTATTCCCCCTGTTCATGAAGTTCCCTGAAGTACTCGAAGATTCCGCCGTTAAAAGCTGCAAAGGGTAAATCTGCCAACTCTCCAAGATCCCCATCCTGGTTTATGGAGTACTCATTGTCAAATGGCAGGAAGGACGTCGAGATGGTGCTCTCAACATTCTCTCCGACAAAGTTAAGTCCACGTGAAAAATCACGAGTCTGACTGAGTGCCAGCCCGCCAACCAATTTACCTCGTGCCACAGGTACATCGTACAGAAACGCCAAATTCCCTAAACCTGTATTGTCCATTGATGTCGAAACGACGTCACGGTCGAACCCGCCTGCCAAGATTTTGGAGTCATTTATAACATCAAACCCTCTGAGGGATATCACGAGTTTATTGCCGTCTACATACCCTAACCCAGCCGGATTACCGTACATAGCACTGTAATCTCCAAATCCAGCAAAACCACGTATAGACATCCCCGTCATACGTGCTCCCACCGACATATCACGCTGGTGCAGTCCCCATACTTCATCGGCTGTCTGCGCGATGGTCGGAGATACAGCAATGATCGTAATTGTGGCAGTGATCGTACTGGCAAAAAATCTTCGAAGAATGCGGACTAACTGTTTCATTGATCCTTCTTATTGTCTCTTGATGAATGTTTCGTGTTTTTTTGTGAGCATACTCCCCCTAGATACTCCCGATTTAATGTCAGAAGCTGGTCTTGGGAAAAAGCTTTTCTTTCCTTTGGAGATTAGTTGCCTCTACGAGGCGCGGAACGAGTGCCTGAACGTTTTGCCGGAGTTGACGAGGTGCTCCCACCAGACCGCGGCGCTGACCGAGTAACAGGTCTACTTGGTGGAGTTGAACGCGTTGTTGGTCTGCTTTGCGGCGTTGAACGTGTCGTCGGTCTGGAACTCGAACGGGTGCCCGATGACCCGCGAGTACGTGGCGTTGAACGCGTCGTCGGCCTAGAACTCGAACGGGTGCCCGATGACCCGCGTGTACGTGGCGTTGAACGCGTCGTCGGCCTAGAACTCGAACGGGTGCCCGATGAACCGCGAGTACGTGGCGTTGAACGCGTCGTCGGCCTGGTACTCGAACGAGTGCCCGTCGAGCTGCGAGTACGCGGCGTTGAACGTGTCGTTGGCCTGGTACTTGAACGAGTGCCGTTTATTGTGCCACGACGGACCGTTCCTCTGTCAGCAGGGACGCTTCGTGTGACCCCACGACGAGTCCGTGAAACTGCTTCATCCTCACCCACCGACCGCTGAACTCCACGGGTTCTGCTACCGGCTGCTACCACACCACCACGGGTTCGACTCCTGGCCAGCACACTTTCCTGTTTACCTCGGTCTGCTACTGCATTGCGCCGACCAACAAGAATATCATCCCGATCAGTCCCATAGCGGCCTCCACGTGATCTCACTCCCCCACGCCCAATCCGTGATCCGCGAGGACCATAGTTACCAGCATATCTTGCCCGATAACCCCATGGCGTACCATAATATCCATACCCCCAGTGAGAATATCCCCATCCACCATAAGGATAACCGGCATAGAAGTAAGGATCATACCACCCGTAACGATAAGGCGAAGAGTATAAAAACGGCCTGCCCCAACCAAAGCTCAGATACAGACTCGAGCCACCATACCAGTAGTCATCGTAAAAGGGATCGTAAAACGGGTCTAACGAGTAAGGATGACCATAAAAGGTAGCAAAGTGCCTGCGATAGCGTGACGAGCGGTAGTAATAATGGTCGTAATAGTAATTGTCCACCACAACACTATCTCCGTACGGAGTTTCGTACTCGGTAACCTCTTGATAATCTGGCTCCCTCTCGAAATAACTCGTACCCAACTGGGTATAGCATCCTGCAGTGAATAACAAAGTCCCTAGGATGAGACTAATACTGGACACCGTTCCTATCGATTTTTTTGAATGCTCTTTCATGAGTCCATCGCTTGTCTGGTGGAGATGAGTGGTAACTCGCTATGCTCAGGTTTGGTTCGGTAATATACTAGACGCTACTGCCAACCGAAAGGTAGCACGTGCGTCTACGTAATTAGACCTGCAAATATCGGACCACTCGCGAAAAATGCCGGTATGGTGATCTTGATTAATACCGACATTATGTCGTAAATCCAGGGGAATTGGATACGGAAATTCGCTTCATGACCGACCGGACCTCTGGGGAATTCTGCAGTCATTGCACGGATATGCGGAGGCACCGGGCGGACGCCAACGTCAGAATTCTGTGGGATTCAATAAAGGTGCTGAATTTGGGCACATTGCCGGAGGCTCCTGAGAAAATCGATTTGGAACACATCATGAATCCTGCGTTACACGGGGACCGTCCAGTTTATGATTGATGAACTACCGACTGCTTGGCCGAACCGGGTTTCCTGTGAGCGAAATTGGGTACGGTATGTGGGGAATGTCCGGCTGGAAAGATTCCGATGATACCCAGTCCATGGAGTCTATGCAGCGTGCAGTAGACCTCGGTTGCACGTTCTTTGATACGGCTTGGGCGTACGGAGATGGCCACAGTGAAAGCCTCCTAGGGAAGTTAGTGCGGGCTAATCCTGACAAACGCCTCTATACGGCATCAAAGGTCCCGCCAAGAAATCGCGCATGGCCCAGCCAACGTGAACATACCCTTGATGACTGTTATCCTCCTGCCTATGTCAGCAGGTATATCGACCTGAGTTTAAAAAATACAGGTCTGGAACAACTGGATCTCATGCAACTCCATACATGGGAAGATTCGTGGCTGCAAGATGACCGCTGGATCCAGGAACTCCAAAGGGCAAAAGAGAATGGAAAAATTGGATCCATTGGGGTCAGTCTCAACCGATGGGAACCATGGAATGGTATCAAAGCGGTCCGAAGCGGGCTCGTAGACTGTGTCCAGGTGATCTACAATATCTTTGACCAGAACCCTGTTGACGAACTCTTTCCTGCCTGCGAAGAGCATAACGTTGGAGTCATTGCCCGTGTCCCCTTTGATGAAGGCACGCTGACGGGCACGATCACACTTGACTCAACTTGGCCCGAAGGAGATTGGCGTAATACCTATTTTGTTGAAGAAAATTTACGAAGCAGTGTGGCACACGTTGGGCCGCTACGAGAGATCGTGCCTCCAAACAGCAGTATGCCCGAAATGGCTCTCCGCTTTATCCTGAGTAATCCAACCGTAAGTACTACGATTCCGGGAATGCGTAAACTGAACCATGTGGTGGCCAACATCGCAGCCAGTGGTCGAGGCCCTCTGGGACCCTCTCTACTCCAAACCCTTTATAATCACCGCTGGGACCGTGAACCTACATCTTGGTCACAATAACCTCTGAACCGACTGCCTTCGATCTGCCAATTGCTACCCCGCCAAATTACTGCATCTGACCGCCACATACGCGTGGCATCTTATGTACCGCGTTGCTTTTTTTATTCCACTGCTTTTTACCGCGCAGGTGGCTGCACAGTCTTGGGGAACGGTTCAGGGCACGGTCACTGAATCCGGGAACGGTCTGGCGCTTCCAGGAGTGAGTGTCCTGGTCAACGACACAAATTTCGGTACGGCCTCAAATGACTCTGGAAGCTATACCCTACAGCTTCCTACGGGGAGATATGCCTTGCGATTTTCGTATGTGGGGTTTGCCAGTCGCCTTGATTCTGTAGTCGTATCATCGCGCTCCATTACGACTCTGAATGTTCAGCTCGTCCCCACGATCTTTGAAGGCGAGGAGCTCGTGGTAGAGGACGAAACTATACTTGGCGCCGGTGTGCAACAGATTGCACCGGAGCAGGTGCGCCGGATGCCGTCTCCCTTCAAAGGATTTCAGGCACTCCTGGTGCTACCCGGTGTGTCTGCCAACAATGAGCTCTCTAATCAATACTCTGTACGCGGAGGAGGATTCAACGAGAATCTGATCTTCCTCAACGGCTTCGAAATTCATATGCCGTTTCGCCCGAGACAAGGTGAGCAGGAAGGGCTGGGACTCTTTAATCCGGAATTGGCACGCCGCATTACCCTCTATACTGGAGGGTTCCCTACAAAGTATGGAGGCAAGATCTCTTCTGCATTGGACATTGAATACGCTCCATCAACAAATTTTACAACCAGTGCAACCCTGTCCCTACTTGATGGCACTGCAACAGCCGCAGCAACCAGAGAATCATTCTCCTGGCAAATTGGACTTCGCAAAGCCAGAGCTCGACGTTTTTTCTCAACCCAGGAATTGAAAGGCAACTACCAACCTGATTACCAGGACATTCAGACACGACTTACCTACCGCCTGACTCCCCGTCATGAACTTGAATTTGTTGGACTTTATGCAGATCATGAATTCCGGCTGGATCCGCGCGGACGGCGGACATTTTACGGAACGGTGTCTGCAGACGGCGGCTCCTCAGATATTCGATCCGTCTGGCTTTCTTATTCCAGCGACAGTGAAGAAGTAGATGGATATCAAACCGGTCTTGCCGGACTGCGCATGAAAAACCGAGTGGGTACAAGATGGACACTTCAGCACGATGTAAGCCTGTACGCGACTCAGGAGCGGGAATCCTACGTACTTGAAGGAAATGCCGTCCTGTATGATATCGTTACTGACAGCAATGCTGACCGTCTGGAAATTCCGCGGGGCCTAGCGCGTCAGGAAGATTCGGCAAATAACACAATCACCGTAACCACACTGGCAGGCCGGGGCCTCTACCACTGGACTAGTAGCCGGCATGTGATTGAGTCTGGCTGGCATCTAAAACGATTCGCCTTTGATGACAGACTCATGGAAGAATCCATTGTCCTGGGGAAAGACCTTGAGATGGAACCCGTTCGGATTGTTGTAGACAGCCTCAAGGGAACCACAACGCTCAATACTTCGCAGATTAGCCTGCATGTCGAAGATTCCTACAGCGTCAATGAGGTGACCCTCCTGAACGCAGGTATCCGGACAGATTGGTATGAGTTTAATCAAGAATGGACTTTTTCACCCCGAGCAAGCCTGCGTTATGAAGCATCGAAAGAACTAACCCTCACTGCATCGGTGGGTATTTACTATCAGCAGCCTACGTACCGCGAGCTGCGTGGCACTCCGGGAGCAGATGTGCCGCTTGCCCAGTCTCTGAACCGTTCCCTTCGCTCACAGCGCTCCGTACAAATAACCGGTGGCGCAGAACTCTTTGTGCCACAAAGGAGGCTCTACCTGCGCGGCGAAGCCTACTATAAGAAACTGGCAAACCTGATCAGTTACTCCCTGGAAAATGTGAGAATTAACTACAGCGGGCTCAACGACGCAAGCGGTCATGTGTACGGCCTGGATCTTCAGGCCAGAGGAGAATTTGTGCCCGGCATGGAAAGCTGGATCAATTACAGCTTCATGGTTGCACGTGAGCGATTTCTTCCGCAATATACCACACATCTGAATGCTGGCCTACGGCCCAGACCTACAGACCAGCGCCATACCGTCGCTCTGTTTGTGCAGGACTACATCCCAATGGACCCCACCTGGAAGCTGCATATGCGTATTCTGTTCGGGAGTGGCCTCACATATACTCCTCCAATCCCAGGTGAACGTATTGGAAGCGTTGTCACCCAAATTCCAGGAAACAGGCACTCCGCCAGATACCCCGAATTCCGGCGAATTGACTTTGGGACCACAAAGATTATCACCTTGAGTAACCGCCCAAGACCTTTGCAGTTGGAAATTACCGCCGAGATGCTGAACATATTTGACATCATCAACACCGTTGCCTACTCCTGGCTGCCAGATGCAACCGGCATCTGGCAGCGTATTCCGACACGCCTGACCCCGCGTACCATCAATCTACGACTGCGTACATCATTTTGAATAACCATTCCCTTCGCCAACCGGTAAGCCTGACCGCCGTCTCCGACCGAGATTCACCTCAATGGCAACCCAATACATTGGATTTTGTATCACACGCCTACAATTGATCTGTTGAAGTATTCTGACCAGACGTAACAAAACCTTTTGCGCCTCTCTAATGGCACATCTGCAGTCCCTGCCTCCTCTCTGTCGGTATTCGCTTTTCCTGGCGCTGATGGTGCTTGGATCACTGGCTGGAACTGAGGCTGCTGCCCAAGTTCCCTTAAAACCCGCAAAAGCTGCCGCATACAGCATCGTTCTGCCGGGGCTCGGACATAAATATGCCAATGGGGGCAGGTGGACTCGACGGGCAGCACTCTATACCATTGCAGATGCGATTCTTGTAGCAGGCCTGGTCACAAGTGAATGGCAGCGCAGACACCTGGTTGAAAGTTATCAAACATGGGCTGCATCCTATGCCGGTATTACGAATGCAGGCAAAGATCGTCGGTTTTATATCACCATCGGGAATCATCTTTCGTCTGATGAATATCGTGAAGCCCAGCTGCGAAACCGGCGCGTTGACTTGGTCAATTATGTAGATGATCCGGCGTTCCACTGGACATGGCAAAACATACAGGATCTCCAGCGATATCGAGACCTCCGAAGAAGCTCCGAGTCGTGGGCACAGCAAAGAGGAGGAATTATCGCCGCACTCGTAGCCAACCGTGTGGTCTCCAGTGTATCCGCTCTGCTTGCGGCCCGGCGCAAGCGTGAAAGTAGCCTGCAGATCGCCGTCATTCCCGGTCCCACCGTCCAAGTTGCGTTTACCATGTAGTTTATGTGTACTCGTCCTGGAGATTAATTTGAACTCTTCCAGGACAAGCGAATCCGCAAAAACCCGTACCTTGGGGAATCTATCACGGGTCCTTAGCTCAGTTGGTTAGAGCGCTACGTTGACATCGTAGAGGTCGATGGTTCGAATCCATTAGGACCCACCGATCAGATCTGTATGTTCTGATTTCTTTGTTCTTCGAATCAAATACTTACTATCATCGCAAAAAATATACAAACACGCATTAATGATGCCATTGATGCAAACATAGTACGAGTTGTTGATCCACAGGGAAAACATGGCGTGTACTCGCTTGAGAAAGCCATGGAAATGGCGCAGGAGCAGGCTCTGGATCTCGTTGAAATCGCACCTAATGCCGACCCCCCTGTCTGTAAGATTATGGATTATGGGAAGTTTCTCTATGAGAAAAATAAAAAGGAGCGCGATGCCCGCAAAAAACAACATCAGACACAACTCAAAGAAATCCGATTTCGCCCTCGCACAGACACTCATGACTTTGAGTTCAAGGCGAAGCATGCCCGGGAATTTCTTATGGATGGTCATAAAGTGCGTGCCTATGTCCAATTCAGGGGCCGTGACATCATCTATAAGGAGCAGGGAATGCTCATCCTTGCACGGCTCGTTGATGCTCTGAAGGAGGTTTCCAAGCTGGATCAGGAACCCAGAATGGAGGGCCGACGCATGACTGCGATACTGACTCCATTAAAACCAAAGTAACTGGGAACCTAGTCTCATTCCTGTGGTTCACGTGGGTTCTGATTATTTCGGAACGATGCCGAAGACTAAATCCAACAGCGGTGCAAAAAAACGGTTTTCCCGCACGGCCTCTGGGCGACTGAAGCGTGCGCATGCGTACAAGAGTCATATCCTGACCAAAAAGAGCCGTAAGCGTAAACGGGAGCTAGGGAAAAAGACGTTGATCGATAAAAGTGATGAACCGCGTATCAATCGCCTGTTAGGATCCTCCTAGTGATCGAAACATTCTTGAATTATGCCACGCGCACGTAATAGGGTCGCCTCCCGCCAGCGAAGGAAAAAAGTCCTTGGTATGGCCAAGGGATACTGGGGGAGTCGAAGTAAAGTATATACCGTAGCAAAACATGCGGTTGATAAAGGACTGGAGTATTCCTACAGGGATCGCCGTAAGCGTAAGCAGCAGTTCAGGCGACTATGGATCGCTCGTATTAATGCAGCCGCGCGCCTCCACGGTACAACCTACTCGCGCCTATCCGGTGCACTTCGTAAGCAGGAAATTGCCCTGAATCGAAAGGTTCTTGCTGATCTGGCCATGAACGAGCCTGCAGCCTTTGCACGCGTTGTGCAGGAAGCTCATCAAGCGGATGATGCAATACCTGCCTGACGCATTTTTCTTTATCGGTACCTTACCTGGCTAGGGGCCGAATGTATGAAGGTGAGCACATTCCCGCCCCTGTGAATGCAGGTCTGGCGGGTTTTTTTTTGCAGTAAAATGAATACAAGTTTAGAAAAGCTCAAAACAACTGCTGCAAACATAACGGAGGAGATCTGCAGCGCCAAGCTTACGACGGCTTCAGACAGAGAGGCATTCCGGATCCGTTTCCTTGGGCAAAAGCGTGGGTTGATTACCCATCTCTTTAAAGAAATTCCGCATTTACCAAAAGAGGATCGCCGCTTTGCAGGACAGCTTTTGAACGCACTGCGGAAAGAAGCACAAACTACACTTGACTCCGCCAATCAAAATCCCCCCGTAGATCCGATTAGTCTCTCCGAAATCGATCTTACACTTCCTGGCCGGCGGAATCAATGGCCGGGATCCCGACATCCCATCACGCTTGCCTTGTCGAAAATCACGGACATCTTCCATCGTATGGGGTTTACCATTGCAGAAGGCCCTGAAATGGAAGACGACTGGCATAATTTCACCGCGCTGAATTTTCCCAAGGATCATCCAGCGAGAGACATGCAGGACACGCTCTTCATTGATGAACAGAGCCCCGATCAACCTCGGATCATGATGCGGACCCATACTTCGCCTGTACAGATCCGTACGATGATGGCCGGAGAGCCTCCATTTCGACTGATTGCTCCGGGCCGGGTCTATCGCAACGAAACGATTACGTATAAGTCCTATTGCCTTTTTCATCAGGTCGAAGGGTTGGTCGTTGACGAGGGGATCACAATGGCAGACCTGAAGGACACACTTTACCGGTTTGCCCGTGCATTCTTTGGCGAAGACGTGAAACTACGCTATCGCTCCAGCTTTTTCCCATTCACTGAACCCAGCGCCGAACTAGATATCTGGTGGGACCTCTCCGACCACCCGGACGGAGGCCGCTGGATGGAAATCCTTGGCAGTGGCATGGTGCACCCCAATGTCTTGAAAGCTGTGGGGATTGACCCTGAGCGTTACACTGGATATGCCTTTGGCATGGGAGTTGAACGTCCCGCCATGCTTCACTACGATATCAAGGACATACGACTCTTTTATGAAAATGACGTGCGCTTCCTAGCACAGTTTCAGGGAATTCCAGGATGAAGATCTCATATAACTGGCTGTCTGAATACGTAGATCACGGATTACCCCCCGGAGAGCTTGCAGACTCCCTGACCATGTCCGGGCTGGAGGTTGAACATATAGAACAAAGTGACCTCTCTCTGGATGGTATCATTGTCGGACATGTGGTATCCGTCCGCTCCCACCCAGAAGCGGATCGCCTGAGGCTTTGTAATGTTGATCTTGGAGATGGTGAAACCAAACAAATTGTCTGTGGTGCTCCCAATGTTGCTGCGAATCAACGGGTTCCCGTTGCAACCGTCGGTACTAAACTGACCATCAACGAAA
>JAPPBZ010000114.1:688-11650 GCA_026702635.1 Bacteroidota bacterium | reverse complement strand
CGTAACTAAAATCAAATGTACTCATTGAACTAGTCCTTATGGGTCCTCAAGCTTCTGCAAAGTTACGTCAATATCTTCTGAACTTCAAATCTTTGGGACGATTTGTAGGCCCGAAAAACCATTTGTTCTGACAATGCTTACGATTTAAAAACGGAACCCTCCCAAACTCCCTGTGTAGATATACCCAAACAGTGGTAAGTTGGCTAAACTCTCTCAAGCTCAGAAAAAGGAGGTTCGGGACCATTTCCGATCGTTCTTAAAGCATCACGGCCTTCGAGAGACACGAGAACGCCTCGCTGTCCTCGATGCCATATACGATGTCAGTGGTCACATTGATGCGGACGCATTGCACCTGCGTTTGCAACAGAAGAACCATTCAATCAGCCGTGCAACGGTCTATAATACTCTTAATCTGCTCCTAGAGTGTGATCTTGTCGTGCGCCACCAGTTCGGGAATTCACAGGCCAAATATGAATCCTCCTTCCTCTTCGGACAGCACGACCACCTGATTTGCCTGGATTGCGAGAAGATCCTGGAGTTCTGCGATCCACGCATCCAGAATATCCAGGAGATGGTTGCTGATGTGTATGCCTTTGAGATCACACGGCATGCGCTCAATCTCTATGGTCATTGTCAGCGGCCTGACTGTGTTAACCGCGGCGCGTCCCAATCTGGAACAGCGACTTAATCCCGCCACACAAACCCGTCGTCCACCTCTGGGCGCTCCCAATAAAATTGGCTCCGCTCTCTGGGAGAGTGACCAATTTCATTTATGGTCGTCGCATCATAGGTTCTACCATTCGCCATGACATAGGAGATATTGGTTGACTGGCACAGATCCACCAGCGGGTTCCCGTCAATCACAACGAGATCGGTAAGCTTTCCCAACTCAATTGAGCCCAGGTCCTGTGATATGTATACGACCAGGCTAGCACCACTGAGGCATACCAAGATCTTCGTGAACCTGCGAGAACCGGACCTAGCCCTCGTATTTACGGAACGCTACCGAGGTGTTGTGGCCACCAAAACCGAATGCATTCGAAACCGCCACATTAACCGTACGCTCCTGCGGCCTGTTGAACGTGTAATTCAGATCGCAGTCTGGATCTGGGTGAGCAAAATTGATAGTCGGAGGCACGCGATCATTGCGAATGGCCTGATTGGTTGCAATGGCCTCTACCGCACCTGCCGCTCCCAGCAAATGACCGGTCATGCTCTTGGTTGAGGAGAGATTCATCTTGTAGGCATGTTCACCGAAGACATTCTTGACGGATTTTGTCTCTGCAATATCCCCCAGGGGAGTAGAGGTGCCATGCATGTTGAGATAATCCACTTCCTCTGGAGTCAAACGCGCGTCCGCAAGCATATTGCGCATTGCCAGCGTTGCGCCACTACCCTCAGGATCGGGAGCTGTGATGTGGTTCGCATCCGCACTCATTCCAATGCCAATAATCTCGGCATAAATTTCCGCCCCACGGGCCTGCGCATGCTCAAGTGACTCAATGACCAGGACACCTGCCCCCTCCCCAAGCACAAACCCGTCACGTGTTTTGTCAAACGGGCGGCTGGCGGTTGCAGGATCGTCGTTCCGGGTCGAGAGCGCCCGCAGTGCATTGAAGCCTCCAATCCCCAATTCACTGACCGCTGCTTCACTACCCCCACACAGTGCAGCATCAATCATGCCTCGCTGCATCATCATGAAAACATCACTGATGTTGTTATTTCCGGTGGCACAGGCACTGACAACACAGTAATTTGGCCCCCGAAATTTATACCGAATCGAGATGTGACCACTCACAATATCCGGGATTAACTTGGGGATAAAGAACGGTGAAATGCGGCGTGGTCCATTGCCAAGATAGGCTGACGTCTGTTCCAAGAACACCTGAATCCCGCCAATCCCGCTACCAATGATGACCGCGACGCGATCCCGCTCGTCTTGGGACATTCTCTCGGGTGCAAGCCCCGAGTCTTCAACGGCCTGGATCGCCGCAACCACTGCATACTGGGCGAACGGGTCTATTTTCCGTACCTCGCGCCGGTTGAAGTGGTCCATCGGATCGAATCCCTTCAACTCGCAGGCAAACTTGGTCGCAAAGCCCTCCGTGTCAAAATGAGTAATTGGTGCAGCCCCGCTCCGACCCTCCATAAGCCCATCCCAGAATTCATCCGGGGAGTGCCCCAAGGGGGTCAACATCCCCATTCCTGTAACCACAACGCGGCGCGGCTTGTCTTGAATCGCCATGCCTGAAGGCTTTCTATAGGAGGATTATGCGCTCTTCTCCGCGAGATACTCTATTGCATCTCCAACGGTAGCAATCTTTTCAGCATCTTCGTCCGGGATACTGATATCAAATTCTTTCTCGAATTCCATGATCAACTCAACCGTATCCAGCGAATCCGCCCCTAAATCATCAGAGAAAGAAGCCTCGGGAGTAATTCCATCTTCAGCAACCCCCAACTGGTCCACCACGATAGCCTTGACCTTTTCTGCAAGTTCTGACATAATGATCTAATAGTAGTTATTTGAAAAAACCCGCAGAGCGATTTTCCATGCGGGTGCAGTACAACTAAATTACGGCAAATTCATACAACTTTCGCTAAAGTCCCTAAATTCTGCCACAAATCACACCATAAACGGCGGGGTTGAACCAGTAAGAATAGCCACCGGTTCAAATCCGCCACTCGATTATATTAACTATGTCCACCTACTTGTTTACCTCCGAGTCTGTGTCGGAGGGGCATCCCGATAAAGTTGCCGATCAGATCTCGGATGCCATTCTTGATGAATACCTGCGGCACGATCCCAAGAGCCGCGTTGCTGTTGAGACTATGGTAACCTCCAACAACGTGATCCTTGCTGGAGAGGTAAACTCTCGCGTCGAGGTCACTCGTGCAAAGATTGAGACGATTGTCCGTAAGGTTGTACGCGATATCGGCTACATCTACAGCGATCTTGATTTTAATGCCGATACCCTTGAGGTGACCAATCACATTCACGGACAAAGCCCTGACATCCACAAAGGGGTTGACGGTAGAAAGGAATTGGGGGCTGGAGATCAGGGGATGATGTTCGGGTTCGCCTGTCGGGAGCTTGAGGTTGAGCATGATGGAGTTCCGGCTCTAATGCCAATGCCACTCATGTATGCGCATGGCTTGGTTCGGGAGCTGGCCAGAATCCGTAAACAGAAGTCCATCATGCCCTACCTTCGACCAGATTCCAAAAGCCAAGTCACCGTTGAGTATGATTCGACCGGACGAAACCCAAAAAGAATTCATACGATTGTGATTGCAACCCAGCACGATGCCGACGTAGAACAGGACGAGATCAAGAGAGATATAGAAGATCACCTTTTGCCGCGTGTAATTGATGAGCGCCTGAGGGATGACAAGACCGAACTGATCGTGAACAGTACCGGCAAATTCGTTGAGGGTGGTCCACATGCCGATGCGGGGCTGACCGGACGCAAGATCATTGTTGACACGTATGGAGGGCGGGGAGCGCATGGAGGTGGGGCCTTCAGTGGGAAAGATCCTTCAAAAGTTGACCGCTCTGCTGCCTACGCCGCACGCTATGTGGCCAAAAACCTAGTGGCCGCTGACTTGGCGGATATGGTTGAGATCCAGCTTGCCTACGCTATTGGTGAACCAAAACCTGTATCCATCTTTGTTGACTCGTCCGGCACGGCCAAACACGGTTTGTGTGACTCTGCGCTGACAAGAATTTTGCAAAAAACCTTCAAGCTGAAGCCAAGGGGCATCATTGATTACCTCGGACTCGAAAACCCGATCTATCAGGAGACTGCTGCCTATGGCCATTTTGGGCGGGGGTGCTTCCCGTGGGAACAATTAAATGCCGTGGAGAAGCTGCGTGAATGTGCAGGGATTCATTCTGGCTGATGACAAACGTTCCGCATGGTACGTCAATCCATCACGATTCTGCTGACATTTTTTTGTGTAGCGACCGCCGTTGCACAGGAACGCCTGGAAGCCATCGAGTCGCTCCCCGCCGCTTCCCGCGGTGCGGTCGTCCAGGAGAACGTCTGGACAAACCTCCCAACGACTCGTGTAGCGAACGGCCGTATTGATGAACAGTTGGGAATTCTGCGGGCAGCCTACCGGCTGAACCCGGACATGATTCCAGAAGCCACACCGGAAACTACAGCACGTACATGGCTGCTTCAGGATGGTGAGCCCTTCGGGATCCTTACACCGGAGATCTTGGAATTGGTGAGTGAACGAGAGAGCACAGGAGCACTTCATCTGACATTTCAGCAAACGCTGGCCGATATCCCGGTTTATGGTCGTTTTGTTCACGTAAACCTGAACCAGACTGGATTGCCTGCCATGGTAATCAGCGGCTATGCACCTCACCTGGAAAACGTGGATGCATTTAGTTCCGTGCCCGCCCTCAGCGCAGCACAGGCTGAATCTCTGGCGCAGCGTGCGATTTCCGACGAGGGGGCCACTGCGCAACCAGCTGAGCTTCTGGTCCTGCCCGACGATCCGCCCCGTCTGATCTGGCAAACCATTGTGTCACCAGACACCGGCATAGGAGAATGGGAAGTACTGCTGGATGCCAATACCGGAACATTGATCCAACTGATGGACCTGCTTGTATTCTCTCACCCGGATCCCCCCCCTAAAAAAGATGTAGATGGAGAAGGGCAGATTTGGTTGTACGACCCCCTGACTGCATCCGGTCAGCCCTACGGCGGCGACTACGTAGATGACGATGACAGGGAAAATGCGACGCTGAACAGTCTACTCCAGAGCGTCACGCTTCAGGATATTGAACGGACCAGCAATGGTTCCTACCGACTCAACGGACCATGGGTGGAGATCGTCGGCTCTGCAACTCCTGTAGAGAGTAACGCTTCTGATTTCAAGTACACGCGAAGTGACAAGCACTTTGAAGCGGTCATGGTATACTATTTCATTGACACGAGTGAGCGCTATATCCAATCTCTTGAGGTCGGTGTTGCCCCACCGTCAAACCCTGTTACCGCGGACCCTCATGCATTCCCAGAAGACGTTTCCTACTATCAGGCTAGTACGAGATCTCTGCACTTCGGAGACGGCGGCGTGGACGATGCCGAAGATGCTGGTGTAATCCTTCACGAGTACGGCCATGCCATAATGCACCACTATCTGGGATTCGCCCCCTTGCCCAGGAGAGAGTGGGGAGTCCTAGGTGAGGGGTTTTCCGACTATTGGGCCGTCTCTAATCGGAGAGACCTCATGGAGCGTGGAGAGGTTCCAGCAGGAGACTGGAGAGAGGTATTTCCCTGGGATGGGATTGCCTGGGGAGGGCGCCGCGCCGATGGAAACGATCACTACAATGTGATTCGATGGGATTGCCTCGGCGTGTGTGATATTTACGACTATGGACGAACTTGGGCTGCCCTGATGATGGAACTCTGGGAGCGCGCTGGACGCGAAAATACGGACCGCCTGCATTTGGCCGCGTTTCCGTATCTCGGCCGCAATTTCGCGCTTGAAGATATGGTGGAAGCACTTGTGATGGCCGATGCTGCTCTAAATAACGGGCAGTATACTGCTGATATCTATGACGTTTTTGAGCCATTAGGGTTTGTTACCTCACCTAGCGGGATTCCCCTGATCATTCATACACCTGTTGCCCGCCATTCTGACCCCACTCTTCCGGTCAAAATTGAAGCGAATATCAACGTAACGGGGTCAGGATACCCTCTTACCAATGTGTCCGTCTACTACCGCATAGACTCGGGAGCTTTCGAGATGCAGGCACTGGCACAGGAGGGTGGAATCACATGGAGCACCGAGATCCTACTCCCCCAATCTGCCACTCTCCTGGAATACTATCTCCTAGCTACTACGCAAGTTGGTTTGGCGGCTAGTCCTCGGTCAGCCCCCGCGAATCTCTGGAGCGTGTATGTGGGCACAGATACCCAGGCACCAACCGTCACCTACACTCCCGTGACACACATCGTCCCAGAAGAGGCCAGGGTTCCCCTTTCAATCCAGGTGGCAGACGACAATGCAGTATCCAAGGTCACGCTCACCTACACGATCAATGACCCCAGTCGGGAAGGGCCGGAGTCCGGTATGTTCGACTTGCAGGATTCAAACGGCGACACGTATACGTTTAACCTACCGCTGCCAGATACTCCCGAAAGTGTATTGCCAGGAACATGGTTGGAGTATCGAATTACCGCTCATGACAATGCCGATCCACCAAACATCGCGGTATTCCCTCCCATGGAAGAACCTCAGTTGCGACTGGATGTGATTCCCGACTCCAGTCTACTCGGGGCATGGAATCCAGATGACTGGCCCGGATTGGCTGCTGGTGAATGGGCCTCTCATGAGGAAGCCTTCGGACATCAGGGATCACTTTGGGTTACTACACCGGACGGGCCCTATAGCGACAAACCTGCACAGAGCCTGCTCTCTTTCCCCGAAGTCAATGTTGCAGGATACCCTAACGCCCATCTGGAATTCTGGCATTGGTATGACTTTGAGAATACGGATGTACCTGGTCCAGGGGACGCCGGTGGCATCATTTATGACGGTGGACAGATTCAGCTTTCAACTGATGGAGGGCAATCCTGGACCGTTGCCGAGCCGCAGTGGGGCTACAATGGGGACATTGAATCAACGCTGTCCAACCCACTGTCTGGAACCCCCGCCTTCGGCGGCTCAAGTTTTGGCTGGCGCCGGGTTCGTGTACCTCTGCCTGATGCGCCTGCCGGAGCTTACCGATCCGAGGTCCATACCCGGCTCGCATTCGGGACCGGAGTCGGGAACTCAAACTCTACCACCGACAATTTTGCGGGATGGGCGGTCCGGGATGTACGTATCCTAACTGATCCACCTGTTGATACGGTCGTGCCGGTGGTTCAACATGCTCCGTTTACGTACCAATTCATTTCTCCTGACGAAGCTACAACGCCCATCCAGATTGCGGCTTTGGACAATACAGGTATTGAGTCCGTCCGTCTTCGCCTCTACGAGGTTGAGAATACACAACTGGAGTTTCTGGGGGCATACAGACTGAACCCTCTTCAGACCATCCCAGACTGGTTCCACGTAGCCATCCCAATATCAAATCTCCAAGCGGGTGGAGTACTGGGCTATTACATCACAGTCCGGGACTTCGATAACAATATTCGCACTCTCGGCGAAGAATCCGCAGAGGAACTCCTCAAATTGTATACACCTTCCGAAGACCCGCGCACTGCACTGACGAATGGGCACACGAGCGGTGCATGGACCCACTCCGGCGAGGGTTATCGTGCGCGGACAAATGCAGATTATCGGCAATCTTCCATCGTACTGGCACCTGTTTACTTTGCAGATCGTCCAGAACTAACAATGTTGCGATTGCGTCATGCCTACCAACTGGATGGGGAAAATCTAGGGCGGATAAGCGTGACTGAGGATGGCGGTGACACATGGGAGGTGCTGGCACCCAGAACTCACTCTTTTGATATGGATCAGAGAGACAGAGTAGAGTTTTCCGGGCGATCCCCTCGAGTCTCTACCTCCTGGTTTGACCTCACGCCACTGCATCAACCCTATCAACTGCGCATGGATTTAATTCATGGGCGACAGCAATCAGGAGACGGGTTCTGGGAGGTCTTCAGCGCAGAGTACTATCACCTGGCAGGGGATAGTCCAACCGTCCCTTCACCTTCCGACCTCGTCCTTTATCCAAACTTCCCGAATCCATTCAGAGACGAGACGACCATCAGTTATATTCTCCCGGAAACCTCGCACGTGCAGATCACAATCTTCAATATCCTTGGTCAGAATGTACAAAACGTCACGGACCGCACATATGAGGCGGGAGGACATGCAATCACCTTGAACCTGCGTGGCCTTGCACCCGGTATATATTGGGTCAGGATGGAAGCCGACAATACACTTCTGCAGCAACCGATCACGCTAGTGCGCTAAACGAACCGGATGGGGTGCCGCGGGTTTGAGCGCTGCCAACCCATTTTAATCAAAATAATCCATGAATCATTCGGAGGGGAAATACAAAGTGCGGGACCTGAGTCTTGCCGACAGTGGTCGAAAACGGATAGAGTGGGCGGAAAGCCGGATGCCTGTGCTGATGCGTCTGCGTAAGCAATATGCAGACTCTCAACCATTCAAAGGGTATAAAATTACCGGTTGCCTGCATGTGACCAAAGAGACGGCTGTGCTCATTGAAACACTGGCCGCTTGTGGGGCTGAAGTTTCATGGAGCGGCTGTAATCCCCTCTCCACCAACGACGAGGTTGCAGCAGCACTGGCACTTGGTGGAATCCAGATCTATGCCTGGTACGGACAAAATGTTGAAGAATTTTACTGGAGCATTGACCGCACGATTGACATTCCGCCAGACACCACACTGGATGATGGAGCAGATCTGATTTTTACGATTCATAAGCGGTTTCCACACCTGTCCGATCACATCATCGGTGGTAGCGAGGAAACCACGACCGGTGTACAGCGACTCCGTGCGATGGCCGATGACGGCAAGCTCCTTTATCCTGTGTACGCCGTAAACGACACCGAGACCAAGTGGGATTTTGATAATGTCTATGGAACCGGTCAATCAACCCTTGACGGTATCTTGCGTGCCAGCAGTGTGCTTCTGGCCGGAAAAAACCTAGTCGTTGCCGGCTACGGTCACTGCGGCCGGGGAGTTGCCACCCGAGGTCGTGGAATGGGGGCCAATGTGATCGTGACCGAAGTGCGTCCTGCAGCGGCACTCAAGGCAACCCTGGACGGTATGCGAGTCATGCCCATGGAGGAGGCTGCGCACATTGGTGACATATTTGTGACGGCCACCGGCATGAAGGATGTGATTCGCGGGCAGCACTTTGAATCCATGAAGGATGGAGCGATCGTCTGCAACACTGGACACTATGATGTAGAGCTGAATCTGATTGAGTTGGCTGAACTCGCAACCGCGGAACGGGATATCCGACCCAATAACCGTGAATATACCCGTACCGATGGATCCAAGATTTATGTACTTGCAGATGGACGGCTGGTCAATCTTGCCGCCGCAGAAGGACACCCCTCTGAAGTGATGGATATGAGTTTTGCCAACCAGTTCATGGCCCACCTGAGCCTGATCCAATCTAAGGAACGCGGCACAAAGCTACCATGCAAGGTAATTGAGCTGCCAGCTTCCGTCGACGAAGAGATTGCCCGCTTGAAGCTGGATACGATGGATCTCAATATTGATACATTAACCCCGGAGCAAGAAAAGTACGCGAGAGATTATTCCGCTGGCACTTAGACATCCCACTCCAGGATGTCCTCTTCGGATTTTTCTCTGGTTTTCCACTCTTCTGCATCTGGCAGAGGATCTTTACGCTCAATGATATTGTAGTCCTGCTCCTGCCATTTTTCTGCGAGATAGGTGTTCCAGTCGGCGTAATGCGCCCACTTTTCTGGAATTTCGTCGTCAGGATAGATCGCCTCCACCGGGCATACCGGTACACATGCATTGCAATCTATACATTCATCAGGATGGATGACTAGGAAATTGGGCCCTTCATAAAAACAATCTACAGGACACACCTCCACGCAGTCGGTATGCTTGCAATTAATACATGGTTCAGTAACGATGTACGGCATGTCTCAGAAATAATTTCGTTGAGTAATATAAGATACTGGCCTGATTCACCCTAAAATTGATTAAGGCTCCCCTTCTACCCATCGAACCCTTTACTGCTCCAATTCATTCATGATTAACACCCCTGAGGCACTGTCGGATCTGTGTTCCCGGATGAAGGCATCTTCTTCGGTCGCACTGGATACTGAGTTTATTTCCGGCAAACGCCCTGAAACGATTCTGTCCATTGTACAGGTGGGACTCGGTGCAAAAGAGGCCTATCTCATTGATGTACTCGCCTTTGATGATCTGACTCCACTGAGGCCGATCCTAGAAAACCAGGCGATTGTTAAAATCCTGCATGATGCAAGTCAGGACCTTGGATTGATTGCCAAGGCAACCAAGGCAACGCCGAAAAATATCTTCGATGTAAAGCTTGCAGCCCGTCTGCTTGGAATGGGGACAAACTATTCGTTATCTGAACTGGTCCAGAACCTCTGTGGCGTACATCTCTCAAAAGGCCAGCAGCGATCAAACTGGCTGCGTCGCCCACTTAAGCCGGCCCAGATCAAGTATGCTGAAAGGGATGTTCTCTATCTGCACCAGATCCGGGAAGTGCTCCTTTCGGAGGCAAACCGGGTACAGCGAACCACGTGGCTGGAGCAGGAAATGTGCAGCTTTAACGATCCAGAGTTATACCTGCCACCCTCACCCGCAGAGCGACTACTTCGCTCGCCTGCCACCCGTAAATTTGCTCCTCAGCAATGTGCTGTTGTCGCCGCAATTGCAGACTGGCGCACGGATGCCGCTCTAACGACCGGCACCTTACCCAAAAATCTGTTACGTGACAAAGAAATTTTACGGCTGGCCAAACAGCGATGTACAAAACCTGGCCATGTCCGAGGTACCTGCCCTTCATTGCCTCGCCGCTATGAACTTGAGGTTGCAAACCTGATCAAAGAGGCTCTGGATACCCCGATCAGCGCATGTCCCACCTCGCTTGCTTCACGCCCGCTTACGGGCACCGAAGTCGCTCAGCTTCACCTTTTGCTGGCAATCGTTGCCATCCGGGGTTCTGAGTATGGGATCGAACCGGAGTTGATTGGGACAAACGCGATCCTCACAGACTTCATTCTGAACTCCAGGAAGCCCTCGAATCCACTACGGCAGGGCTGGAGACAGGAAGTGGCAGGCCGGGATCTCATGGAGATCCTGCAGGGGAGATTATCGGTTACGCTTAGTGATGGCGTGCTCAAAGTTCACTCTCATTCCACATGAGGGGCCTCAGGTCAGTCAGTAGATTACGCAGAGCTGGATGGCCCAATTCCTGCTTGTGGCGGACCGCTGTTCAAGCTCCCGTCTAT
>JAPPBZ010000114.1:0-678 GCA_026702635.1 Bacteroidota bacterium | reverse complement strand
CTCACAATAAACAACAGGGCCCTCAGGACATTAACAACAATACCCAGATCACGATCGACCAAAACCTGCACTAACAGACAAAAAGGAATCCAATAAACATCGTCAATCCCTTCTTCCAATGCAGGCGTAAACTGCATGGATTCGGATGTGAACGCGTACCAGTACGTAGTTTTTACTTCAAAGAAGCCTGATCGGCGATATCCATGTATGGTCGTTCCCAGCAGTTGTCCCTGAACCAAATCATCGGCTCCCGTCTCCTCATGCAGCTCCCGCGCTGCACAGGCAGCAATTGATTCATTGGGATCAAGCTTCCCTTTGGGGAGATCCAGGACTCCATGGCGCCGGATGCAAAGAAGTTCACCCGTGACTCTGTGCCGGATGAGCCCTCCGGCCGCAGTCACCGCGCGAGGTGGAGCATAAGGGTTTACATTCAAGATTGCATCCTGGGGAATAAGCCCGGAGTCGTAGGCAGAACCAATCCTTTTGAGATGGCGGAGTGCACTGCGATCTATCACAAGAACCGCCTCCGAGTCCAACCGCTGGGCCTCCGTCAAATCTCCCAGTAATAACCCACCTTTTACCACGGATGGGATCTCATTCAAGTTACATGCACAATACAAAAACACTGGTTCGGGGATCGTATCAGGTGATGTAGGAAATTCCTACAGAAATCCGAAT
>JAPPBZ010000230.1 GCA_026702635.1 Bacteroidota bacterium | reverse complement strand
CGCCGGGGGCTCTACCCCCGGCGTATTCGACTCTGTGCTGGATCCCGTGACGGGGACCATGTGGGCTGATGCCCCACCAGCATAGCCGTCTGGATATGGTCGGGAACCTCCTGCAGGTAATGGATCAGGTCTTTCGGTGCAGCATAGTAAAGTCCCCGCTCGTACTGGACGTCTGCCAGCCACGCACCCGCCTCACTGGCTATGATGCAGGTGGAACGGGCACGGACAGCGGTAGAACAGAGGATGAGATCCGGCAAAGGCCCCATCTCTGCAAGCCAGCGCCCCATGGCACGGGATGCACGCCTGCCACGCGGATTCAACGGCCGGTCATGATCCTGGCCGTAGTCTGCATTCCAATCCGACTTGCCGTGACGAAGAAGGAGAACAGTTTTAGGCATGAACTATTCCTCCAATGAGAAAGGTGGATATTGATCGGTCGCCAGCATCCAACCGTATGCGTATACACGCAACCACCACCGTAATAGGCCGCCGGTAAAACTGAATACCCCATCTGGATAACGACCGGTCAATAACACTGGCAGCCAGCAAACCGGAGTAATGAGACAAAGTAGCAGAGAAAACAAGGAGAGGATGATTACGTGAGGAATGGCGAACAACCATTTCAGCAGAGGGAGCAAGCGGGCTAGGGACACATCATCTTCATCGGGGTAATCGATCTCAACAAGAACCCCCGCATTCTTTTGAAACGCTGGGTATTCGTCCGTCAGGAGCAACAAATAGACCAACGACCTGAACTCAAACCGACAGGAGCTCATATTTAATTCAAACAGCCACCTGGGGTAGTGAGCAAAGAACACAATTGAAAGGCCTACCAGAAAACGACTCAGAGACATAAAGGGTACGAAGAAATTCACGATCAGCATTGCCGGCAGAACCAAAGACAGACGAAGCAAGACGCTCAATCGACTCTGGCATTCCTGATAGGGAATTTCAAGATGTGTGGGATATCTCATGAATTCAGTCGAGGCAATTGAAACATGCCGCTAACCTGCAAGGAGTGATTCTATCGCGAAAAACCTTGATAGACCCTATAACCATCCGTGATGCCGGGTATCAATCGAACTCGTGTAGACCCTGCCTGGCTGATACCGTGACACGTATTCTGGGTTGCCCATACCTGTGCTAGTCCTGATTCTCAGGCCGGCACCTTACCAAAACGACGCTGCCGCTTCTGGAATGCACAAAGGGCCGTATCGAGTTTCGTTCCGTCAAAATCCGGCCAGTAATCCGGCATGAAATAGAGTTCCGCATAGGCGCATTCCCAAAGCAGAAAATCGCTCAGGCGCTGTTCCCCGCCGGTTCGTATGAGAAGGTCTACATCCGGTACAAGGCTGTCTGCATTGTAAGCCCGCATGAGTGCCTGCAGAAAATCTCCATTCCCATTATTCCCGACATGCCGTGCTGCCCGTGTGAGAGAGTCCCGTGCAGAATAATCAATCGCTAAACGCAGGTGCAGGGCCGTACAATGCAACGTACGGGCTTCGGCACGTAGAACGGCCTGCAAGACCGGATCCGGCAGACGATCACGCCTGCCAATGATACTCAGCCGAATATTCTGCCGAACACAACGGGCTGCCTGACTGGGCAACTGCGCCGCCAGAATCCGCATCAGTGCTCTGACCTCACTCTGTGGACGCTGCCAGTTATCTGACGAAAATGCATACAGTGTCAGCGTATGGATCTGCCGCTCAACGGCAGCCTCAACTGTTGCTCTGAGTGATCGAACCCCGGCGTGATGTCCTGCTGTTCGCGGAAGGCTACGCTCAGTGGCCCAGCGGCCATTGCCATCCATAATGATTGCAACATGCAGTCGATCGCTCATCGTTTCTTGGTCTGTCGTCATGCGTGTTCTACCGAATTGCAGTGCACTGCCTTGAACCGGGAGTGATGGCGGAGCACATCCCCTCCGTGAGCGACAATTGCACATTCATGTCAATTTGAAAAATCATCTTCATCAATAGTTACAGATCGAGCCACCTGGAGCATATGCTCCATTTGCTCTACATAGGAAAGAAGAGCCTCGGTCCCTTTGGAAGTCAAGCGATATTCTGTGTGCGGCATTCGGCCCTGAAAAGATTTTATACATTCGATATAACCTGCCTTCTCTAATTTTTGAGCGTGGCGACTCAAATTTCCATCTGACGTGCTGAGAAGTACTTTCAGATCCCTGAAGCTAAGCGTTTCGCCAGCTGCCAAAGCACTCACAATCCCGAGACGCACCCGTGCATGAATCAAGGGATCCAGATTTTTTCGCAGCACTCTCATCGAACTGAAAAAAATTTTACCCTCCATATCTCCGTGCGATATACAGCCCAAACCCAATATGCAGCCCCCCAAAACTGAGTGCCAGCAACAGATGCATCCAAGCGGGTGGAAGAAAGAGGGAGATAATCCCCATCACCATAAAACAGATGCCCAAAATGGGGATAACTCGCACGCTGCTAGTCCCTCCTGTAATTGTACCTGCACCATAGAACAGAAGCCACAGCGTCGCCAGAAGATCCTGATTGCCCGCCTGCCACAAGGCAACCGTGAACAAAAGTCCCGCCACCATGGATGGGGCAAGCGTCAAAATGTACTTGCGGCCCGGACCACTGGTAAGGGATACACCACATTTACGCGCCTTCCTGCGCAATGTCCAGATGGCAATGGTCACCGCGACCACCGCCTCAATAAACCAGATTATCAGGATCCCATCCGATGTGGTCTGCATGGAAGCAACCCAGGATGCAAGCGCCGCAGTAATCCCGACAGCTACCATGCCCCACCCGGGCACCGCCGTGAATGAGGCGGAACGTTCCATGACATCGCGAATAAATCGCAGATGCTCGCTTGCCTGATTCTGGGAGTTCTCTGTTCGACTCGGTATCGGTCCGTATTCTATGCGCATGGGTTATATACTTTGTAAAGTACTTTATGTTGCAAAGTAAGCATTTTTTGCGAATCCAACCCCATCCCCTGCACGTTCAAGCCGTTTCAATTCCATGACGATGCACACCCTGGATGATTTAGCGACCCCATGTCTGCTCATTGATGAGGAGCGCATGGAAGCAAATCTTGTACAAATGGCTACAAGGGCTGCAACAGTCAAACTGCGACCACATACGAAAACCCATAAATCCGTCGCACTCGCAAAGCGTCAGCTCAAGCATGGTGCCAATGGGATCACCGTAGCGAAAGTCAGCGAAGCTGAGAAATTTGTTCAGCATGGCTTTCAGGACGTGCGTATTGCTTATACCGTGGTCGGAGAAAGGCAACTTGAGCATCTGATCAAACTTGCACATCAGGCCCGTATTTCTTTTTGCATCGATAGTGAGGAAGGGGCAAACCGGGCTTCCAAGGCGTTCAGCGAAGCTGGCATTTCTGTTGATGTGCTCCTGGAAATTGACACGGGGCATGGCCGCTGTGGGGCCCCCTATGATCGTGAAGATGTCGTCGCTCTAGCTCTGAAAATCCAAGCGCTGGATGGTTTGCATCTGTGCGGGATTCTGACACACGAAGGAAATGCGTATTCCCGGGATAATTCGGATATCACCACAATCATGGCCCAGACACGTGACCGAATGCTTGAGGTCGCTGTCCGATTGTCCGAAGCCCATTGTGTAGATCCATCCTCCTTCGAAATCAGTATGGGTTCCACGCCCTCCATCCATGTTTTTGAAAATGCAAACCTCGGTGGCTTTCAGATTACAGAAGTGCGCCCCGGCAACTATATTTTCAACGACCTGACCCAAGTTGAGCTCGGGATCTGTTCGCTGGATGCATGCGCGCTGACCGTTCTCTCCACGGTCGTAAGTCGGCACCGCACTTCCCAGGGTACCGAACGCTTTGTCCTCGATGCGGGCCGCAAAGTACTCACTAGCGATATACTGCAGGGCAGATCCGATTACGGCTGTATCCTGTATAATCCCCGTGTACGTGCGGCACATCCTCATGCGAAAATCACGGGACTTTCAGAAGAACACGGTTGGGGCGAAGTTCAGGGAGGAAGTACCCTACAGATTGGGGATCGTGTACAAATTGTGCCAAATCATGCATGTGTGGTCGTAAATATGGTAGATCGAATGTTTCTCGTTGAGGAAGGTGCTGCAATTTCGGAAATCATCGTGGACGCACGGGGATGCGTCCTGTAAGCTTAACGTAGACTCATGCAGGCAGTCATGAAGATCGCACCGGGGATCGGTCATATCGCGGTATCTGAGATTCCGGAGCCTGACCCTGGCCCGAACCAGGTAAAACTCAAGGTACATGCTGCCGGTCTCTGCGGGACAGATTTGCATATCTACCATGACGAATTCAAGTCCTGTCCACCTGTCGTCCTAGGACACGAAGTCGCTGGAGAAGTAGTGGAAATCGGTCGGGGAGTTCCCGACAGGCTCCTGGGCTCACGGGTAACATCTGAAACCTATTTTCGCACATGCAATTCCTGTCGTTACTGCCGGGACGGACACGCCAATCTTTGTCTGGATAGGCAGTCCATTGGCTCTGCGGTCAATGGGGGATTTGCAGAATACCTTGTCGTTCCCGCCCAGAATGTGCACCGTTTACCCGAACACATCTCCTACCGTGAAGGTGCCATCACCGAGCCATTAGCCTGCGTTGTGCACGGCGTGTTACTCGCCGCACCCACTATACGGGCTGGCGATTTGGCCGTCGTTGCCGGTCCGGGAGCAATTGGCCTGCTAACCCTGCAGATCCTCAAGGCCAGTCATGCAACCGTTGTCGTTTTGGGGACCAGTGCAGATTCGGACCGCCTGAGCTTGGCAGATGATCTCGGGGCAGATTATGTAGCCAATGTGGAAACGAGAGATATTCATGCGCTTATTCAGGATGTATCCCTCCAGGGGCTGGGGGCGGATGTGGTCTACGAGTGTTCGGGGGCAGGAGCCGCTGCCCAAGAGCTACTGCGCCTTGTGCGCCGTCGTGGACGTTATGTACAGGTAGGCCTGTTCGGCAAATCTATCGCGTGGGACCTGGATCAGGTATGCTATAAGGAACTCACGGTGACTGGGAGTAATGCCTCGACACCGGAATCTTGGATCCGTGCAATTCATCTCCTTCAGAACGGCACGGTCAAGACCGGCCCGCTCATTACGCACGACTTTACCCTCTCGCAATGGGAGAGCGCATTTCAGGTCTTCACGCAAAAAAGTGGTGTGAAAGCACTATTTCGGCCTCATTTTGATCGAATTTGAAGCTTTCCCCTGATTATCCTTAAATTGTCGTTTTGTGCGATCATTATTTAATCATTTCAGTGCTGTTCTATGGCTAATCCATCACTGGGACTTATTGGACTTAGCTACAAAGCTGCTCCGGTAGACATCCGGGAGAGCCTTACTCTTCTTCCACAGCAAAAACTTGACTTTTTTGATGCAGCGCGTGCATCCTTTGACGGGTTGGCTGTATTGTCCACCTGTAATCGCGTAGAGTTCTATGGTCACGTGAATGGATCCGAACCGGCTACTGATGCACTGCAGTCCCTACTGCGTCGTTCCTTTGACTTTTCCACGGCTGAATCCTATCTCTATTCCAAACAAACCACGGATGCGGTGCGCCACCTAATGCGTGTAGCCTGTGGTCTGGATTCTATGGTATTGGGGGAGTCTCAGATTTTGCGTCAGGTACATGATTGCCTCCAGTCTTCAGAGACTGCCTCGCTTGCAAGCCCGGAGCTGACCACGGTCTTCAAGGCTGCAATCAAAACCGGAAAGCGCGCACGCAGCGAAACCGCGCTGGGAAAATTCCCCATCAGTGTCGCCTCGATTGCAATTGACCGCATCCTTCTTGAAGCAGGCCCGTTGGATGATTTGCACGTCGCGGTCATTGGCACCGGTGAAATGGGCAGCCTGGCAGGAAAAGTTCTCCGAAAAAAAGCAATCGGAAAACTTACGTTTGTCAATCGTTACCCGGATCGTGCAAAAGAGTTGGCCGTGGATTCATGTGCGCAGGCGGTGCCGATTGAAGAACTGCGGGAGGCCGTTTCAAACGCGGATGTCGTGATCAGTGCAACAGGTGCCCCGCATATCATCCTTGGACCCGAACATATTACACCTCGAAAGAACCGCCCACTTCTTTTGGTTGACCTGGCAGTTCCACGAGATATCGACCCGTTCCTGAATGAGTTACCAAACGTAACCCTCTTGGATATTGATCATCTAAAAAACGGGATCGCCCGGTCGAAAGCCGCCAGGCAGGCAGAAGTGCCGCAAGTGGAAAAAATCATCGAAAAAGAATTAGGCATTCTTGATCAGCGCCTTCAAATGCTGAAGATTGAACCGGTCATTACTGCCCTTCGAAAAAAAGCTGAGACGATCCGGCAAACAGAATTTTCCCAGACCCTGGAGGAACTTGGGCCGCTGGACACGCAAGTGGTGGAAAAGCTTGAGTACTTTTCGAATGCTTTGGTAAAGAAGCTGCTGCATGATCCGACGCTCCAACTCAGACATGGCAATTCTGAACTGGATCCACACACCATTCGCCAACTGTTTGGCTTGCAGGAGTCTACGCCAGACCAATGACGCGGCAATTAAGAGTAGGCACGCGCCGCTCTGTGTTGGCAAGAACTCAGACTGATCATGTTCTCCAACTCCTGAAAGTGATCAGGCCACAACTGGATATCCAGATTCAGACAATTTCAACCATCGGAGACCAGACTACCGGCCCACTTCCCACCTCACACCCCGGTCTCTTTACCAGTACGCTGGAAACCGCGCTCCTCAACCACGAGATTGACTTTGCCGTTCACTCTCTTAAAGATCTCCCGATTGAGCAACCGAAGGAATTGATGATTGCTGCCATCTGTAAGCGACATGCAGCGTTTGATGTTTTGGTGACCAAAACCGGCCTGTCCCTTGATGACCTGCCCCCGGACACTACAGTTGGCACTTCAAGTCTACGGCGCACTGCTCAACTGCTCGCAGCTCGGCCAGACCTCTCGATTGCGCCTCTGCGAGGTAATATTGATACCCGGGTGGAGAAAGTATTGAGTGGACAACTACAGGCCATTGTACTTGCAGAAGCTGGTTTATTGAGACTTGGCATATCCGACAAATACATGTGGAGGATCCCCCTGAATCTTATGCTTCCAGCCCCTGCGCAAGGGGCCCTCGCTGTGGAGTGCCGGAAGGATGATCTGGAGGTTGTCCGTATTCTAGAGTCCATCAACTGTTCTATAACCTGGACCGCTACCACCGCCGAACGCACGTTCCTTGAATTCGCCGGAGGAGGCTGCTCGATCCCGGTCGCCGCCTATGCGGAGCAAATCGATGATGAAATTCATTTGAGCGGTGAGGTACGATCTGTGGATGGACGCCGCAAAATCGCTGTATCAGGAATCGGGACAGATGCGATGACACTAGGAAAACAACTGGCACAAAAAGCACATCAAATGGGCGCCAGGGAGGTGCTGCAAAGTGAATAGCCCTCTTGCCGGGAAACAGATTGTGGTTACGCGCCCGGTGCATCAGTCCGGCACGATGCGGCAGATGCTTGAGGTACGGGGAGCCACAGTCGTGGAATTTCCAACCATTCGCATTGAACCCGCATCAAATCCCAAGCCCTTACAGCAGGCACTCAACGAGTTAGCCACGTTCGACCGCGTTCTCTTCACCAGCGTGAATGGGGTTACGTATACGTGGCAGCATCTGCAGCACCCTTGGCCCGACTCGGTGCGCGTCGCAGCGATTGGGCCAGCCACTGCTGCAGCACTCAATTCCCGCGGTGTAACGCCGGATTTTGTCCCATCTGAGTATGTCGCGGAAGCTCTTGCATCTGGCTTGGGGCCTGTTCAGGACCAATCAATCCTACTGCTACGCGCTTCTAAAGCCCGCCCCACTCTAGTAGAACTGTTGCGTGCAGGGGGAGCGAAGGTTACCCTCGTGACTGCATACGAAACCCATGTGAACCACCCCCCGGATGCTGCGTACGCTGCACTTGCAGACGGCGCAGATGCCGTTACCTTTACTAGTGGATCAACCGTTGAGGGCTTCGTCGCTGTTTCTCCAGATCCCAAAATCCCTGTAACTGCAGCCTGTATCGGCCCGATTACGGCCCAAGTGGCAGCGGATGCCGGATTCAAGGTTGCCATCGTAGCAAAAACATATACCACTGAAGGCCTCGTAGCCGCCCTGGAAGAATACTTTGAATAAACCTAACAAACATAGACGTCCAAGACGCCTGCGCGCCACCGGTGCTATACGACGAATGGTGCGGGAGACCCGATTGTCTCCGGCAGATTTTATCTATCCCATTTTTGTCACACGAGAACAAGCCGGCCCGATCAAAGGGATGCCGAATCAATTCCGGTATACCATAGATGGTGCTCTTCGAGCGGCACAAGAGGCAGAAGAGGCGGGAGCGAGCGGCATTCTTCTTTTCGGGATCCCTGAGTCTAAGGATGCGACCGGGACCCACGCCCTGTCCCCCTCGGGAGTCATACCGGATACCCTTCGAGCTATCAAGAACGCTGGGCTAGACCTAGTACTCATTACCGATGTATGCCTCTGCTCCTACACCTCACACGGACACTGCGGAGTGATCCACGATGGCAAGTTGTCCAACGATGCCACTCTGCCCCTACTGGCCGAGATGGCCCGCATTCATGCAGACAGTGGAGCAGACATTGTCGCGCCAAGTGGAATGATGGATCACCAGGTGAGTGCAATCCGAGAGATGCTGGATTCCGCGGCCCATCAAGATGTATCCATTCTCTCCTACAGTGCGAAGTATGCATCCGCATTCTATGGGCCCTTCCGTGATGCAGCAGGTGGAGCACCCCAATTTGGAGATCGAAAAACCCATCAGATGGATCCCTGCAACGCACGGGAAGCCTTGCGGGAAATCGCCATGGATATAGAGGAGGGAGCCGATATGGTTATGATCAAACCTGCACTAGCCTATCTTGATGTAATTCGTCAAGCCCGAGACCGGTGGCCCGAAGTGCCGCTGGTGGCTTATAATGTAAGCGGGGAGTATTCCATGCTGAAAGCCGCTGCCATGCAAAACTATGTTGATGAATCCGCCGCAATTCTCGAAGTCCTCACCAGCATCCGTCGGGCCGGTGCCCAAAGTATCATTACCTACCATGCACTGGAAGCGGCACGCTTGCTAAATCAACCCACTCAGTAAATGGCTATCGATATACAGGAGAATCGGACCTCTGGAGTTGACTTGCGAGAAAAGGGGAAAGATGAACATTCTGATCGTCCCATTTACCATGATGGCCGACTGTATATGCAACTGTTAGTCTTCACAGGGCTGAATGCGAAACCCCAAACCCTAGTCAGAGTGATAGAAAAAACCGGGTTCTGTGGTGCATTGTATTCCAGTCTCCATGATCCCAAAGGGATTGGCTTGCTGACCGTCTCTGAAGACCCCCGGTTTTTTTTGACTGAGCTCCAATCCTTCCTGCACGATAGCGATTTTTCTCGCCTGCAATGCCGCCCCGACTGGACGATGATCGGTCGCACCTACGCGATTGGATACGAAAACGACCTGATTGAAACCCTATTTGAACGCCCAAGGCGGTACATATGCAACCCTTCCTGGCCATGGGCGATCTGGTATCCACTTCGTCGTTCGGGTGATTTTGAACACTTGAGCTCAGATGAGCGTCGGAAAATCCTGATGGAGCATGGTGGAATTGGTCGCGCATACGGACGAAGCGATCATGCTCATGATATCCGACTTGCCTGCCATGGACTCGATCAAAACGACAATGATTTTGTGGTGGGTCTTCTGAGTAAGGATTTGCATCCGCTGTCTGCAATAATTGAACGGATGCGTAAGACACAACAGACTTCACGGTACTTGAGCAGCCTGGGGCCCTTCTTTGTCGGATATACACTCTGGCAATCTTCCTCCTGACCGTTATAGAGCCTCCAACACTTTTGTCCCATGACTGGACGTGAGCGATTTCTGGCTGCATGCCATGGGAAGGTGGTTGACTGCACCCCCATCTGGATCATGCGACAGGCTGGGCGCTACCTGCCTGACTATCGTGCGCTGCGTCGTCAGCATTCGATGGAATCTGCCCTGAGCACACCTGCAATTGCCGCCGAAATCACCCTCCTTCCTTTGAAGCATTTTGAGTTGGATGCGGCAATCATTTTTTCAGATATTCTGCCACCCTTAGCGGGTATGGGCCTTGACCTTTCGTTTGTACCAGGCCATGGCCCCTCCATTCAGAACCCACTTCGAACGCCCAAAGCGATCGACATGCTGGGAGTTCCTCCTGCCCAGGAAGCCATGGCCTCGACGCTGGAGGCAATCAAAATCGTCCGTCCCGAGCTGGATACACGAAACCTGGCCCTGATTGGATTCGCGGGCGCCCCTTTCACCATGGCCAGCTATGCGATCGAAGGGGGAGCCACACGCACGTTTGCACACACGAAAGCGTTCATGTACAGCGAGCCCTCGGCCTGGGACCGCCTTATGGTCAAACTCTCCGGCTTGACCATTGACTACCTCAACGCACAAATCCGTGCCGGTGTGGACTGTGTACAGCTCTTTGACTCATGGGTCGGAGCGCTCAGCCGGTACGATTATGAGCGCTACGTTAAGCCCTACAGCCATCGTGTGCTTTCAACCATCGGAAAGAAGGCTCCGGTGATTCACTTCAGCACGAATACGGGCACCTATCTGGACTTGATTGCAGCGGCGGGTGGTCACGTGATTGGAGTTGACTGGCGTATCCCCATTGATCAAGCACAACGGGCGGTACAAAAACCCATCATGGGAAATTTAGACCCCTGCACCCTACTCGGGCCATGGCGCGAGCTAATCCCCCATGCCCAGGATGTGATGCAACGCATTGCTGGGCAGCCAGGCCATATCTTTAATCTTGGACACGGAATCCTGCCAGAAACGCCGGTTGAAAATGTAGCACGACTGGTGGACTACGTACACAGCTATGACCATGGTTAATCCTGAAAACCCGATCGGCATTTTGTTTATGGCCTATGGGGGCCCGGATCAACTTGAAGATATACCGGGCTACCTGGCTGATATTCGTGCTGGACGAACGACATCAAAAGCGCTGATTGAGGAAATTACACGCAATTATCGGTCGATCGGTGGATCCTCTCCACTTTTGGAGTTGACCATCGAAACGACCCGTGCTGTAACGGATCTTCTGAATCCACCTAGTGGCCCGACATATTTCAAACCCTACCTGGGAATGCGTCACTGGGCTCCATGGATTGAAGAAACGGTCGGTGACATGATCCAGGACGGAATTACCCGGTCCGTCAGTATGGTCCTTGCGCCCCAGTACAGTCGGATGAGCATTGCGAAGTACCAGAAAAAAATAGATGCGGGACTCAACTTCTATCGTGGCCAGATTGATTTTTCCCATATCCAGAGCTATCACAATGATCCGGGACTGATTGATGCATTCGCCAAACGGGTCCACATTGGTCTGGAGCGATTTCCTGAAGAGGACCGAGCCAGTGTGCACGTGATCTTCAGCGCTCACAGCCTTCCCACACGAATTTTGAAAGAAAATGATCCATACCCCACTCAATGCTACGAAACTGCTGCGCTGGTTGCAAAAGTAGCCGGACTAACGCCAGATCAGTGGTCTGGGTGTTACCAATCCGAAGGGCGGAGTCCCGAGCCATGGCTCGGACCGCAAC
>JAPPBZ010000033.1 GCA_026702635.1 Bacteroidota bacterium | reverse complement strand
GCAGTTCAAACGCCTGACACTTCAAGGGCAATTCATGGTTGATGATATTCGTCTACAGGCGAATACAGGGCCGGAGACCATTACCTTTGTTTTGACTGGATCTGCCGTCTATGCCCTGCCGAGAGCAGACTTGAAGTTAACGCTGGAAACCGTCACCTCAAGAGCCTACAACGCACCCCAAGTTGAGGGACAGTATATATATCTCAATCGGGGACTGGCAACTCAGTTCAGTGACTATATGCATTCGTCATTATCCCTTGAGTTTTACATGGATCACCGGATCCGGGGATTACGGTTCGGGCCGAAGGTGGATATGTTGTTTCAGGGCGAGCGGGATATGCGTCAACCATTCCCCGCAAAAACAGAATCCGTGCATAATCTCTTAGATGGTGACATAGAGCCTACCTTCCGAGGATCCATGAGATTCACGTATCAACCCAGGCATTGGTGGTGGATTGCTGCAGATGGGGGCATTAACGTGCCCGGTAACAATCCGCATCGATTCGTAGTGCTCATCAACGCCGGGATCCTGCTCACACTTGACGGGACCATCAAGCTTTGGGATTCGTGAGATATACTCTGGTCATCCTGACCCTGATCTTGATCACTGCTGATTGTCTCGCACAGGCACCCTTCAGCAGGTTGGAACTCCGTATTCAAGGAACCCAAAATGTGAACCGAAACCTTTTACACGATTACTGGCACCCCGCAAGCGGGGTAAAAGTATCTGCTGCGACACCATTTTATGCGGGGGACTGGGAGGTCAATCTGGGAGTTCACCGCTTCAATGGTTCTGCTGAAGCCCCTGGATTTGGGGCACTCTGGATCAGTTCCGGCTGGAGACTTAAAATTCCAGTGACTACTCGAATTAGACTCAAGCCGGGAATTGGGTTCGGGAATTACCGGATGTCGTTTGACGAATCCGTCACCGGCTATTCTGGAGAAAGACGTGAAAGCGACTTTGTCGGCAGTATTGGAATGCTGGCCTCACTCGATGTTGGTCGCAGATGGTTTTTGTTTGGTCAAGCCGAGTACCTTCGCATTCAGACTCAGCCGTTGATGCGTTTATGGTTTATTTCCGCAGGGATTGGCCTCAAGGTAAACACAGGGAAATTCCTGCAAACCCTTCTGGAATAATGTGTTGCTGGTGGAAGACCTGTTTCTGTGCCCTTATCGCACTTGGATCCGGGATCTTCAGCACCTCGGCCCAGGTACTGACTGCGGATGACCTTGTCAGAGCGGGAATCACCCGACTCAGTGATATTCTGGAACTTGCAGACGACTGGGTTGGCAGTTCCACTGAAGGATATCACTGGGCGATTGCTCCGTTGGGCATTTCCTGGGAAGCCAGCCCTGACTGGAGTCTGTTCATTGATGGGCAACCGATCAATCTACAGGCACTGAACCAGCAAAGCCTCAACGTACTTCCTCTGACGATTACGGAGATCTGTGAGGTGCAACTGCACGCGCATCCCGTGGTCATCCATGGAGTTTTGGCTTCCGGCGGTGCCATTCAGATTACCCGATGCACCCCCCGAACCGGGATTACCCTTGCGGGGCAGCTTAGTGCAGGCAATGAGACTGGTGATCCCGGCCCGTACCGATATACGAATTTCGGGGGGCAGAATGTGGATCGCACAGGCCCTACGATCCATAGCAGTCTGGCGATCGCTTCAAAAAATCAATTCGTCCAGATTACGGGGGCCTTAGATGAACACCATGCGACCGACCCACGCATTCGCCCGAGAGTCCTCCAGCTCTATCAAGGCGAAAAAGATGCGCGTATTCTTCAACGGGCACTGGGGCTCAGCGCTCGACTGCTTAACCACAGAATCAGCGCAGCCACCGGTCGAGTGGAAGACTTGGGATTTCTTCCCTTCATGGGAAGAGAGATACCCTTGGATCAGGAGATCTCATACGCGTCTGCATCTTTTTCCCGAAATAAATTCAGCTATTCATTATCGGGCAATTCAACCACGCTAACCACACGACAGAACCCGGAGTTTGTGTCCGTTGAGTTTGTGCAGAGACAGCTCTATGCGCGCACCTCTCTTCGTACATCAAGGCTGGAGTATGGAGTCAGTGCAGTGCTTGCTGACGCACGATTTGGCCGCAATCAAACACGTGATGGCATGAGCACATTGCGCTTGGACGCCACCTTCGAGACTGGCCCTACGTCTGCCTTAAGGATGAAAGCCATGTCTGCGCTCGCACTTGATAACGGCATACTGGGCTACGAGTGGTTTACGCATGCATGGCATGAAGAAAGTGGAATTGGTTTGCGCTTTCTGATCCGGCGTCGGGCATTGGCTTCCCGAATCAATTTTGCCCATTGGATCATGCGTGGGCACAGCCTTGGAAGTGCTGAGCTCCGTTACCAACTCTCGAGCTTACCCAAACGAGAGGCCCTCTATTCTGCCGACCTGGACTGGACAACCGGAAACAGGATCAGGCTGCACCTCAGCGGTGGAGTGCGCAAATTCAAGGATTCTGTGCGTCCGTTCACCGAATCCATGCTGGATTCAACCCGAACCCACCTGCAAACCGTAACCAGTATCGTGTCCACCGCGGGAAATATTGCTCGCACAAGCGTGCGAGTTTACTACCCTCTGACTCAGCAGCTCACACTCAAGATCTACGGCGCCTACGCTTATCCGTGGTCAAGCATGCATACCTTCCGGGATGCATGGCATAATCGTCTGCAGGTGGGCGTGCGAGGGGAGTTCCGCCCCAATGATCGATTCAGCCTGGATCTACGGTTTCGCTACGTTGGCGCGAGTGTGTGGCATGCATTCGAGAGGGCTGCCGAAGAGAACCCAGAGTTTTATGCAATGCGACTGCCTGGTACGGTTCACCTGCACCTGACCGCACAAAAAAGATTGTGGGAAAACCGACTTCGCATAAGTGCCACAATGCGAAATGTGCTGAATCATCCCCACATCACTCACCCCGCTGGCGCCCGAACACGCGCGTTGTTTCAGGTGACTCTGCGGTATTTATTTGGATTACGAAATACTGACTCGCCCTGATGCTCGGAATATGCACAAATTCACAACACGTAGATTTCGTCAGTATTTATCATGCAGGATTGTAGGAATATGGTCGGAACGGTGTATGTAAATCCAAGAGGCTGGCTCGGTGCTTATGCCTGCGGGTCATTCGCTTTCGCTATTCACGCCCTCTCTTACGGGCTGCCATAAGCCGTCTCCGGCCTCCTGTATCAAACCGAACGTGCGGTTTTCCCGCATCTGGCTTTCAGTTGAATTCATGCCTCCGCCACACTAAAAGTTCTCCATCGTTAGCCCAAAGTAGTGCAGACCATAGGTTTCTCGTGATCTGACATCCTATATGTCGGCCACTATCTAGGGGTGGTTTCTCCAAACACTTTCGACTATCGTGTGGGAAAGCACACAGTTACTTAATCGGTGAACTTGTCCCATCCATTCCAAAATCTGAAGTATTGCCAGGGCTGAACACTTCAGCCACCTGAGCCATGATGTTTTCTTCATCCGCGCCTAACTCTTGAGCGAGAAGGATGAGTGCAAACCCGTATGCAAGCGCGAGTTTCATCATCTGGGCAGATAGCCATAGGTAACCCAATCCATTGTTTCCCATTCGCAAGCCACCGTGATGCGAGAAAAGAAGCAAACTCTGTGGAGTTGGATGGTCAAACCTGGACAGAATCCCTCTACTTTCTTTATCCAAGATTTCGAAGTCTTCCGTGTTATCAGGGAGAAGCTCTGCGGGTACATACTCCCATACGACCTCCATCTGTCTGAACGCTGCACGGATCTCTGTGGCTATAATATGCTCTATGCCCTCATCATTTATTGCCCAGTCAATGATCGCCGATACATGAAGGCAAATCTTTCGAAGACGAAAAACCCAATCCGGTTCATCCCTTTCAATCTTACGAGCTCGCTGATCAATAGTCAGGTGAATTTTAGCAAGTTTGCGAAGTTGATCCCTGCCTATTTCATAGGTGGTATGCCAACTGCTGACATCTTTGCTTCCCTTTTCTCCTATTGGCCTTTCACCTGTGACCATAAATTTGCTCTTTATCCTCCGAAACCTCAAGCGTGAATTCCGCACTGTCTCGAAGTGTTTTTGACGTAGCCCGAATCCCATGCAACCAAGTAGAGACGGCATTCAGTTCTTCTAGATCCATGTGGCAGAGTGTCGCATATCCAGCCATAATGGCTACCTGATTTACCAAATAATCCATCAAGGATGCCAATGTATACTCATGCAAAAAATCGATCCTCGGACCGACGCCTCCATCCCAAGGCCAACCACACCAATCTGCCTTTCCATGAGAGAAGCAGGCACTCAAGTAACCATACCAATCTGATCCACCCTCAAGTATCTTTACTCTGTCATTCACAAAAACTTTCTTGGCGGTGCGTAACTTGGATAATGGTATTCCAGTTGACTCCGAAAAAAAACTGAGAAAACTTTTGTAGTCAAAGCCTCCTTCGGTCAAGCTAATCATTGTCCGGTGAAAATCCGTAATTGAATGTCTGTTCGCAATACTAATCCCCTCTTTCGATATGATTACTAAGTTGCGGCAGTTGAGTACAATTTGCCCAGCACATTCGAGAATTGGTCGCATCTGAACGGCCATGGAGTGTACATTGCTTTTTTCGTTTGCTCGTAGTATTCCGATCATGTGCAATCTGGCTTTGCGCAACAACAACGCACACAAAACCCTTAGTCCGGCTCCTGGATCACCTTCGTGTGGGATGACTGGTGGCAAGAATTCAATATCGTCTAGTGGAACATTCAGCCATTTTTCCTTCTCACGAACTACACCAACCTGCTTCTCCAATAAATCCGCCATACCAGAGCGATAGTGGGCGATTTTCTTCACTAGCTGCTTCTGAACATATCCTTGCATTTTCCAGCAATTATTCCTACCAATTCTGTCACTCGTTCTTACGTTATCCGATCACCTGTTTTTATTCTATCCAATCACATTGGGAATCTGAGTCTTGCTTATAATTGCATTTCGTTATTGGTTCTCTGCGTGGATACGATTGGTTAATTCTTGATGCAACGTGCCCCCACCCGAGAATGTGGGACCTGACCAAGGTCTCCTCGGAAGCTTCGTTCAGTGCCTTGACCCACCCGAATCAACTGATCGGATTCAGCCCATTTGGGGCCATCATCTTGTTCCCGGTCCCTTTAATCAGCGAATGATGGAACGAAATGACGACGAAATGGGGCTTTCGGCGTAGCTGCCCACCGTGTCGGGACTCTCAGGGCCGTCTTCTGCGGTCTCATCGGTTCCGCAAAACCGATCAAAGGCCTGGACCAAATCCATTGCGATTGCCTCGGCACTGCGTCCTTCAATGTGTCTGCGCTCGACAACATACACGACCTCTCCACCCTTAATAAGGGCTATAAACGGGGACGACGGAGGAATACCGATTAAGAAATCCCGTGCAGAGGCCGTCGCCTCAAGGTCCTGCCCGGCGAAAACCGTTACCGCCCGATCCGGCTGAGTTTCATTCTGCATGGCCAAGCCAACAGCAGGACGCGCCATGCCTGCAGCACAACCGCACACAGAGTTGACCACCAGCAGCATCGTCTGATCGGGGGTCATATCAAATGCACTCGCCACCTGCTCACTCGTTCGTAATTCTTTAATCCCCAGTCGGGTGAGTTCCTGACGCATTGGAGATACAAGATGTTCTGGATATGGCATTGAAAAAACGGATGATGAACCGAACTCGCGCCCTATGTGTACTACTAAGAGGCTGGGATTGATCCTCTAAGCCAGACTCAAGAAACGCACCACCCCGTTTGCAAACCATTCATCCCATGCGTGCATATGTTCTTCTCTGCGCGGCTTTCCTTGCAGGTTGCGCTCAAACCAACCAACCAAGCACACAGACCTCAACCCCATTGCAAGCAGTTTCCTCTGGAAACCCCGCCATACCTTCCGCAGCCATCGAGTCGGAATTGCGCGCCTTTGCAACATCTTGGCAGGGAACGCCGCACTTGGAGGGCGGAAGCTCCAGGTCGGGAATAGACGCTCCCGGACTAGTTGTGGTAGTGGCTGAGCAGATCCTCGGACTGTCCTTTCCACATTCAACAGCGCGGCAACTAGGATTCGGCAAAGAAGTTGAACGCGCCTCTCTCATGCCGGGTGATATTGTTTTCTTCCGACCAACCAGCATGCCGAGACATGTGGGCATCTACCTTGGTTCGCAGGAATTTCTACATGCTTGGCCGGAAGATGGAGTATCTGTCGGACGTATGGATGAACCGTACTGGAGCGGAGCCTACTGGGTTGGACGACGCGTCCTGGTGGGCCAGGATTCAGTGCTTACCCCTATTACGTCAGAAGAACCTCCCGACAGTCTCAGAAGACGGCGTGTGGGATGGTAACGATAATGACCTAAGTATGTAATGCCTGTTTATCTCACTGAAAAAGCACTTAAGAAACTCAAAGCAGATATCCATCACGCACGTACGGTGGAACGTAAGCGTATCTCGAACGAAATCGCGGAAGCCCGTTCCCATGGGGACCTTTCAGAAAATGCCGAATATGATGCGGCCAAGGAAGCCCAGGGAAAGCTTGAAGCACGCATCGCTCAAATGGAGAATACTCTGGCAGAAGCCCGGGTCCTCGACGAAGATGATGTGGATGCCTCCAAGGCCCGGATTCTGTCTACCGTACGCTTCAGAAATTCACGAACCGGCAAGGAAAAAGTGGTAACGCTGGTGTCTGCACCCGAGGCAGATATATCCAACGGACGGATCCCGATTACCAGTCCTATTGGCAAGGGGCTCCTCGGGAAGGGGGTCGGTGAAGAAGCGATTATCCACGTGCCGGCAGGGGAATTGCATGTGAAGATCCTGGAGATCACTCGAAACGGTCAATGATTGACCTGCGCAGTGACACGGTGACGCGCCCATCTGCGGGGATGCGCCGTGCCATGGTACAAGCCGAAGTGGGGGACGATGTCTTCGGAGAAGATCCGACCGTCAAGGCGCTCCAGAACACCGTCGCCGACCTGCTTGGCAAAGAAGCTGCTCTCTTTGTCCCCTCGGGGATGATGGGGAACCAGTTGGGGATTCATGTGCATACCCGCCCCGGCGATGAGGTGATCGTTGAACGAAAAAGCCACATATTTAACTATGAGTCCGGAGCCGCCAGCAGCTTAAGCGGAGTTACGCTACATGTCATTGAGGGAAACGACGGCCGGTTCAGTAAACACCAACTTCTGGGCGCACTGCGGCACGGCCATTACTGGGAATCAAATTCCACCCTGCTCTGCCTGGAAAATACACTCAACATTGCCGGAGGACTGCTGAATCCGCTTGCAGAATTACAAGAGTTGGCCGCATGTGCACATGAACATGGGCTGGCATGCCACCTCGATGGTGCCCGATTGTGGAACGCTTCGGTTGCCACCCAAACCCCGATGAAGGAGTATGCAGCCCCCTTTGATACGGTTACGGTATGCCTGTCCAAGGGATTGGGAGCTCCAGTGGGATCCGTGTTTGCAGGTACAGAAAAAATTGTCCGGTGCGCCCATCGGCGCCGGAAAGAGTTGGGGGCAGGAATGCGTCAGACGGGTATTCTGGCCGCCGCCGGGCTCTACGCAATTGAGCATCATCTCCCCGACCTTGAACAAGATCATATTCACGCTCGGCGGCTGGCAGATGGTTTGGCTGCTTTCCCATCCATTCATGTTCGTGCTCCACAGACCAATATCGTCCTGATCTCCCTCATGGATGCAGAAGTCACAACCGATACCCTGCTGAAACGCCTCCGTGACCAAGCAATCGCGATGGTGGCAGTTGGCCCCGATACAATCAGAGCCACAATCCACCGAGACCTCACTGCTCAGGAGATTGACACAACCGTTCTGGCGGTTGAGCAGGCGCTTAAACGACCGTAACCGTGAGAGGGGGCAGCGGATCACAGGTCGCTTCCAGCCAATCCCCCTTCACAACCGGGCCGACTCCTTCAGGAGTACCGGTATACAGCAAGTCCCCGTGCTCCAACGTGAAGATTCGAGAGCAGTAGGAGATTAGGTGGGCAACGGAGAAAATCATATCCCGCGTACTTCCATGCTGCCTCGTGATACCATTGACGTTCAACGTCAGCTTCAAGTGTTGAGGATCGTCGATTTCAGCTGCGGGAACCAGTTCCCCAAGGGGAGCAAATGTGTCAAACCCCTTCGCAACACTCCAAGGCTTCCCCTTCCTCTTTGCTTCAGATTGCAGATCCCGTGCCGTCATGTCCAATCCGATCGCATAGGCCGTCACATACTCAAGGCTGCGATTCAACGGAATATCCCTTCCGCTGCGTCCGATCATGGCAACCAATTCCACTTCATGGTGCACGTCCGAGGTCATCGAAGGGAGCCGAATTGAGTCCGGCATGCGTATAATCGCGGTAGATGGCTTCAGAAAAATGATCGGCTGCTTCGGAACTGAAGCATTCATCTCTGCGGCGTGCTCGGCGTAGTTGCGACCGATGCAGAGCACTTTGCCGACACGCACCCGTTCTGCGCTAGATGGATCAGTTAGTATCATCTGAATAAACTGGGGAACCTCTTAAATGTCAAAGCATAACACCGGGCTACCGAAAATTTGCGCGTCGGGTTGACGCTCTTATACCAGAACCAATGTTTGTAGTTGTCAATATTAGCGGAAAGCAATACCGCGTTGCCGAGGAAGATACACTTTTTATTCCCTACGAGGCGGAGGCCAAAGAGGGGGATACGCTTCATTTTCCCGAAGTCCTTCTCGTGGCTGATCAAGACGACATCAAGGTCGGACGCCCTCATGTCGCCGGCGCACAGGTGGTCGGTGAGGTGATTCAGCATGTCCGAGGAGACAAAATTGTCGTTTTCAAGAAAAAACGCCGTAAGCGTTATAAGGTGAAGCGCGGCCACCGGCAACAGTACACTCAGATCCGGATTTCATCGCTCTCCATCGGAGAATAGACAAGAGTTATTATGGCACATAAGAAAGGACTAGGCTCCACCAAGAATGGTCGTGACTCCAAGCCCAAGATGCTTGGTGTCAAGGTATATGCCGGCCAACACATATCGGCTGGGGGTATTATCGTGCGTCAGCGAGGCACACGAATCCACCCAGGCATAAATGTCGGCAGGGGTGGAGACGACACGCTCTTTGCTCGTGCAGAGGGAATTATCCGGTTCTCGAGTGGACGCAAAGACCGCAAGATGGTTCATGTTGACCCCGTCGCATCAGCCTGATTCTCTGAAAGTTCCGTCTTGGAACTCAGCACCGACTATGGTATCGAACTAACGTGTAATCCGCCCAATGGGTACAATGAATCGTATGCGGGAAAACACGGGCATCGTCCTGTGGATTCTCGTTATCTCTTTTGGTGGTCTTTGGGTACTTCAAGACTCCGGTGTTTTTGACACCATCGGCACGGACCCTCTCGGTAAAGTGATTGTAGTTGATGGTGACCCCATCACTCGGGAGACATACAGCCGACAGCTGGAAGCACAACTTGAACAGGTACGGCGCACCAATAACGGAAACGTATTACCGCAGCAGTTAGAGGTTGAGCGCGAACGGGCATTTAACGCTCTGGTGGAAGACAAGCTGCGCGAACACATGATGGATGAGATTGGTGTGACGGTCAGTGACACCGAGGTTCGCGAACTCATTCTTGGTGAGAACCCCCATTGGATTGTACGGCAAAATTTTTCTGACGGACAGGGGGGAATCAATCGTGCGATCCTGCAAAACGTGATTGATGACCCGTCTCAGACACCGATGCTCATCCAATTAGAGCAAATTATCCGGTATGAACGCCGTGAGCAACGGCTAAATCAGCTTTTGGAAGCATCTGTGCGCGTATCTGAGGTAGATGCGAAATCAACCTGGGAGCTTGAGCAAAAACGTGCAGATGTTGAATTTTTCTTCCTGAGGTATGCAGACGTACCGGACTCCCTCGTCACAGTTACCGACCGTGACGTAGACCGGTATTACGCAGATAATCGGGAAGATTACGCTAGAGAACGACTCTACTCTGTTCAGATTGCATCGCTCTCCAGATTACCCTCCCAAGAGGACACGCTTGCAATCATGCAAGAGATTGAGCGTCTGCGTCAAGGCTTTGAAGAAACCGACAACGATTCACTGTTCCTTGCCCAGTCTGCCAGTGAGGTGAACTGGTCAGATAATTTTCTCGGTGCCTCCACCTTGTCACCAGCGGAGTTGAGCGTGCTCTTTGAACAAGGCACGGTGCCCCAGGAGGGAGATATCGTCGGTCCGATTATCGTCAATGGTGAGGCACAATTGATCAAGGTTGCAGCCACGCGTGACGCCGAGGAGAACCATGTCCGTGCACGCCACATCCTGGTGAATGTCGATGACGATCCTGCTGCCGCACGTGCCTCTATACAGGATATTCGACGCAGGATTCAGTCAGGAGAAGACTTCGAAGCGGTGGCCGTTGAGATGAGCGACGATCCGGGGAGTGGCTCGAATGGTGGAGATCTTGGATGGTTTGGGCCGGGCAGAATGGTCGAAGCCTTCGAAGATGCTGCCTTTGGAGCGGATGTTGGAACCTTGGTCGGTCCCATTGAAACAAGCTTTGGATTCCACCTGATCGAAGTTACGCATCGAGCACCCGTGGATGTCCAATTATCCCGGCTGGCTTACGCCATCGATGTATCCGTTGCTACGCTGAACAATATTCAGGAATCCTTGGAAGATTTGCGCTACTACGCCGAAGAGGAAGGTGACTTTACGAGTGAAGCCGAACGGCGTGGCGCTGCGATTGAGTCGCTGCAGATTCAGGATGGACAGACATCAATTCCAGGATTCGGTCAAAGCTTTTCGATTGAAGCATTTTTGCGTGACGCAGACGTTGGAGATATTAGCCCCGTTATTGAACTCAATGAGGTTGCGCTGGTCGTGCATGTCGTTGACATCGAATCCGCAGGATACGAACCGCTGGAGATGGTCGAAGCACAGGTGAGACAACTTGCAATTCTGGAGAAAAAGCGTGAGCATCAGGTAAGTCGATTGCAATCCGCCTATGATTCCGGAGGATTCGATGGACTTGCCGATGCATTTGGACTGAACTCACAGCTTGCTTCGGGTGTATCCTTCGAGAATCCCGTTGTCAGTGGATTAGGGCGGGACTATCGATTTGTTGGCGCAGCCCTCGGACTGGATGCCGGGGAAGATTCCGGGGTACTGATTGGAGATAATGGAGCCTATGTCATCCGCACGAACACAGTCAGCGAACCTGCTGAAATCTCTGACGATGAACTCGACAACCTGCTGGCTGATCTAACCAGAGATCAGCGGAACCTTGTTCTCCAAGGCTGGATCACTACGCTTCGGGAATCTGCAGAAATTGAAGATCTAAGAACCGATTTACTGCCCCTGCAGTAACGTTTGCCCTTGCCATCCGGCGGTGGAAGGTTCTCTCCGCTTCCATAAGCTCACTGCACTTGGGGCATGAGAAACAGATCTCAGCCCGTGTGCGGGTGCTATATCCTGTCAAGTGCTTGTTCCAAGTCCTCAAGCAAGTCTTCGGAATCTTCAACCCCTACGGATAAGCGAACCAGATGATCGCTTATTCCGAGGTTGGCACGCTCCTCCGGGGTCAGGGCACCGTGCGACATGGTTGCAGGGTGCCCGATCAGACTTTCTACCCCCCCAAGG
>JAPPBZ010000237.1 GCA_026702635.1 Bacteroidota bacterium | reverse complement strand
ACCTGTGACCTCTCGCGTGTGAGGCGAGCGCTCTAAACCACTGAGCTAAGAGCCCGTAGCCGGAGAGATTTCCGTCAACGGCCCGCTGTTAACGCGCTTAATTTGACTGGGGTCCGGATTCTGAGCCTCTGCAATCGGGCTCGCTACACTGCGCACTCCAGACATGGGTGCGGGAATATACTGAGAAGTCCCTGCTACAAGTGCTGCTGCCAAAGCGATTGCCGCTGCTGTTCCAACCAGAATACTGGTATGCGGTGGGCGTACCGGGGTCGCGAATGGAAGGCATTGGGACAAACGCAGGCGAACTCTCTTCCGCAAATCTTTCGGTGCCCGAAAGCTATGTTCGCTCAGTAGCCGCCGGGTACCACGCAAGTGCTTGACTTTCTTTGCAAGTCTGGAATCACACTCCAAGCACTCCTCAAACACTGCGCGGACCGAGTAATCCATTGTGCCATCTACGTACTCACATAGGAACTCGTCCATCCAGGAGACTCGATTCAACATGATGTGCGGAAGTAGCGATGTAGCATACGATCAGATGTTAAAAGTCAGTGAGGTGTGAGCCTGCACAACAGGACATAATGAAAGCTGAACCCGAATGTTTCCAAGTTCTCCACGTAATTACTAGGATAATTTGCAGAATGTTCACAGAATCTCCACAAAAGCCTCAACGCGCGTGATGCTGTAAAGGTTCTGCCAGCAACCGTGTAATGAAAAGCGTCATAATTGAACGGGGGCTACGCTTGGAAAACCCTTTGATTTCACTATCGGTACTCAAAAGCAGTTGTATGGCCCGCTTGACTTCCGGAAGGGGCCAGCTGCGGGCGGCCTCGTGATACCGACGGAGCATGTTCGGAGCTACTCCAATTCGTTTGGCAAGATCTGCCTGACGCAAATTATCTCGTAGAGAGTCATGCAATTTCAAGAGCCTCATGAAATAACTGCTCAGCACTGCCACAATCCGCAGCGCTTCCCCCTGCCGGGAAGAAGCCCCAAGAAGTAATTGTTCTGTGATCCTGTGCGAATCCACTGCTCTGCGCTGGATGATGGCATCCTGAAGTTCGAACACGTTGATTTCGCGGGTTTGCCCACTGGCTTGCAGAACATCTTGTCTCGTGATCACCTTCGACTCCCGTGTGCCGACATAGGTAATCAGTTTTTCAATTTCCCGGGCGAGTAATGCCATTCCCGTACCCAAGAACTCTACCAATAAATCCTGTACTCTCCCTTCCAGCTCATAACCACGAGCTTGAGCATACTCACGCACAAACTGCGCGGCCTGGTTCCGCCACAGCGAAGCGAACTCCACAACCTGAACTGCTTTTGTGTTCTTCCTCAGCGCCATGTAGGGATTCGCATTGAATCGCGGACGTGTCCCGCATATCAGGAGAACGACTGCGGCAGGGTTTGGCTGATTGGCCACGTGTGCAAACAGCTTATTGTTTTTAAGCTGGTCGAACCCCCTGATCACAACAACGCGGCGCTCTGCCAGCATGGGAGCCATCTGGCACATATTCAATACGGACTGAATATTCACATCAGCCCCATGAACCACATCCAGGTTAAAGTCCCGATCTTCTTCTGGCAGTGCACATGCAATCAGAACTTTCTGAAGTTGATCGGGCAGGTACGACTCATCTCCGTACAGGAGATAGATTGGCTTGTATCGCCCTTCCAGAAAATCCCGCCGCAGATCTTTATAGATCTCCAATACCGATTTTCTGTACTTCCTGGACATTTTCTGTTATGAGTGGGACCGATAAAGCTTCTGTGCGACTTCCCGAAGCGTATCTGCATCAGCATGCGAAGCTTCCAGAAGAAGTTGATACACATCCATCCCGTCCGCCACCTCTTGTGTCCAATCCTGTGGCTTCAGCCTCCCTGCTGCTGCAATGACCGACTGCCGCGCCGCTTCCACCTCTGTCAGAATCTCTTCCATGGGGCGACGATTCCAGTCCACCTCCTTCGCCGCCCGAGAGCGTTTTCCCCTGTATAATTTTTCCAGGGCAGGAAGGATTTCATTTCGATCCCGCATAATGATTGAACCATAGCACTGCTTCACCGACGGCCCGCGCTCCGTATTTGTGATCTGCGCTTCGTGCAGGCGTGAAGTAATACTCCGTAAGGAGGCGATCTCGTCTAACAGGTAGTTTAGCTGATCCAGCAGGTCACCGCGCCGCCCCTCCAACTCAGACATTGTCTGAAGAAGGGCGACCTTCCCAGGTGTTCTCTGTCGCAATCGGTTCCTCTGGACGTAGATGGGTATTCTTTAGGGCCGGCATTTCCTTCTGGGCCAACTCACGTACGAGATGGCGATCCCTTAAGCTGTGCAGGTTATTGTCTTTGCGGTGCTGCCAAGGCTCAGCATTCTCCTGCTGATTACGGGCTTGCTCCAAATATTCAAGTCTTTCCGTGAGTCTCTCTGAAGGAACCAGGAGTCGATCCAACCCAAAGATCGCTTCATCCCGCCCATGGAAGGTGAGGTCATATTCTTTTGACATCACAATTGCTTCTTCAGGACATACCTCCTCACAGAACCCACAGTAGATACAGCGAAGCATATTGATTTCAAACCAAGCGGGTTCACACTCCTTGCTACTATTGGGATCATCCACTTCGCGCGACTGCATAGAGATGGCCATGGGTGGACAAGCCTTGGCGCAAAGATTACAGGACACACAACGCGGCTTCCCCTCTTCTTCCACCAGCACCGGGCGTCCACGGTAGGAGTCTGGCGGCTCCCATAGCTCATCTGGATACTCAGTCGTGTACGTCGGTTCTTTCACCATCTTCCGAAAACTGTAGGCCAAGCCCTTGAAAATCTCCGGCAGATACAGTCGCTCCCAGAAGTTTAGCTTACGCTCGTTTTCGGTCTTGGTGTTCTTCGGTACTCCAGGCATAGAATTTCGGTTGCCGATCCGCTCCTGAATATCACATCGGGCAGCGATTGTTCCGCTACTCCTCTTTTGGTGATTTGCGCCGGAATGCCAGGGTTACCGGGACCCCCTCAAACCCGTATGCCTCCCGTAGCTGATTTTCCAGGTAGCGAGCATACCCGGTCCCAATCCCCTGCGGATGGTTACAAAAAAATGCAAATAGCGGCGGAGATACCCCGACCTGGGAAACATACTTGATCTGTACATGACGTCCACGCCAACTGGGTGGATGATGCCGAAAGATCACTCGCTGCATCGTCTGATTAAGTTCGGAAGTCGGAATACGTGTTACTGCGCTTTGCATGATCTCCAGGCACACATCCAGTACGCGGTGTGCCCGCTTCCCCGTAAGCGCGGAGACAAAGAGGATCGGCACATAATCCAATGTCTGCAAACGCTCCCGGATTGCCTTTTCTGTATCTCGGGCCGTATTGGTTTCTTTTTCGATGAGATCCCATTTATTTACCACGATTACGAGCCCTTTCTTCAGCACTTCTGCTTCCTTCAGGACATGAATATCCTGGGCCTCTAATCCGATGGTCGCATCTATGATCAGTACTGCCACATCACAATTTCGGATTGCCCTTTCGGTACGGAGCGTGGCATAGAATTCGACATTCTCATGAACTTTGGTTCGTCGCCGCAGTCCTGCGGTATCAACCAGTATCACTTCCTGATCATTGTGTATCAGCTTTGCATCCACTGCATCCCGGGTTGTCCCGCTGATTTCCGTGACGATTGAACGCTCTTGACGCAGCAGAGTATTGGTCAGTTGCGATTTACCGACATTCGGTCGCCCGATGAGTGCAACTCTGACTCCAGTATCCTCCTCTATGGCCTCTTCAGCCGGCAGTTCAGCCGTCACGGCATCGAGAAAGTCTCCTGTTCCCATTCCATTCGTGGCGCTGACCGGATAGACCTCTCCCAATCCCAGACTATACATGGATGCTGCGTCCCATCGACGCTGTTGATTGTCTGCCTTATTGGCAACCACGAGAACGGGCTTCTTGCTTCGCCGAAGCATCCGAGCCATTTCTTCATCCAGATCGGTCACGCCAGCCGTGATATCTGTAACCAGTAGGATGATATCGGCTTCAACGAGTGCGATCTCCACCTGCTCACGTATTGCACGCTCGAAACGATCGGCACTCCGGGGCACATACCCGCCCGTATCTACCAGTGCAAATTCCCGCCCATTCCAGAGCACCTGACCATATACACGATCTCGCGTCACCCCCGGGGCATCATGTACAATCGCCTGACGAGTCTCTGTGAGCCGATTAAAGAGCGTGGACTTCCCTACGTTCGGACGACCAACAATAGCAACGAGCATCTTGAATTCTTCTGGGGATTATATACGTGATCGCACCAGTGCTCTGCACAAGCACTGCCTTGCAATTCTACCTGCTTCTTGCGAGACTTATGTGGCCTTATAACAAGGCGATTATTGTTATACTCACAATATACAGCCAACAATCCCGGCATAATAATTGCGGGAATTCATCGTGATGAATTTCTGTACACCGAATCTTCAGATCTGCGTGCAGTATCCACCTGCCTAATGTCAGAAAACACTTCTGACTTATTTGCCTGTTGACTAAACCCTCTCTAAATCATGGAATTACGCAAATCTCTTTCAACCTCTACCAAAAAAGCTCCCAGCCTCTTCGCGCTAGTTACCGTGGTCACTGCAATCTTTTTGCTGATCATGTTTTGGAATAATCAGCAAGAATCCGAACCCCTCGAAATCGTTGATCAGATGCCGACACTCATTGGAGGCATCAACGCACTGGCCTCTGAAGTGAAATACCCGGAAATCGCCCGCAAAGACCAGATTGAAGGACGGGTGATCGTACAATTCACGGTAGACAAAAACGGTTATGTGCGTGATCCCGTGGTCGTGCTGGGAATTGGCGGTGGGTGTGATGAGGAAGCTATTCGAGTTATTACTGAACATGCAACATTCAAACCAGGAGTCCACCAGGGACGTGTCGTCCCAGTCAAAATGGCCATTCCATTGACATTTAAGCTGCCTTCACAAGGGGATGATCTGGCGGAAGAGGTTCTTAAATTCGTAGATCAGATGCCGGAACTCATAGGAGGTATCAGCACGCTGGCCTCTAACATGAAATACCCGGAAATCGCTCGCAAAGACCAGATTGAAGGGCGGGTGATCGTAAGATTCATTGTAGATAAGGAGGGTAATGTTCGTGACGCCTCAATCACCAAGGGCATTGGTGGTGGATGTGACGAGGAAGCCATCCGAGTTATTACTGAACACGCAACATTCAAGCCCGGAATTCATCAAGGGGAGGCCGTTCCGGTTGAGATGCAAATGCCGGTTGTATTCAAACTGGGACCGGATTCTGTCTGAGGCGCAACCGAATAACCCCCGATTGCCCCAGGTCTTCAGTTGAGTTTCTGTGCCTAGACTGCGACGAGGATACCCGTACTGACGGGCTTTGATCAATCAATCTTGCCTGGACTTTATGGAATGAGGCTACGGATGCGCAATGACGGTACTCCAACCCCTCTTGGATATATGTATTCAACAGAGACTTGACCCTCTAGCCGTGATCATCGGAGGAGATCTGGAATAGTCACCCCGAATGTCGCTTCAAAGAACCGATTCACTACCAAATCAACGAAGGCGGTCTTTGTACTCAATATACAGTGCTCGGAATAGCATGTACGATGTTTCTGCAGTCTCTCTCGTGAACCAGTAATTCACCCCCGCACCCACTGCTGCGCCAGCCAGTGGAATGGTCTGTAGTAGTTTTCGACCAACAAGATTTTTTGCCAACTCTCTTGGTACGTGACGGGACTGATCCGAAAATACCCCTCGAACACGCCCCTGATACGTCCCACCACCCGCATAGGAAGCCGCCGCAATACCAACCTCATGCATCGCACCACTGCGAGCTTCCCGTGAATTTGCGGCCGCTGCGTTATAGATCGATAAAATAATCGGCCCATGCTCCGGTCCGGTCATTGGAAATCCATACGCTGCGCCAATCCTCTGAATGAGATGAAGGTTAATGGCAAAAAGCAAGGGAATGTCCGCTGCAATCAGAACCGCGCCACCCAAGCCCGTTCCCCCACCGCTGAGTGCGGCTAAGACCGTATTCTGGGTAAAGAGCCCCTTCGCCAACTCATCCAGCGTTTCCAAAGGCGCCCCACGCAAATCTTCCATCTTCTCAACCTCCAATCCTTTCCTGCGCGCCTCTGACTGGATGCCACTCAAATCCACTACCCATTTCGTTGCATCATTAAGCTTGGACAGAAATGCACCAATTGCATCACTCATCTGATCCACTAGGTGGGCTGGGACTCCCTGTTCTACGGCCCAATCTACAGGACGCATGACCCAGTCCATGGCTCGAGCCGCCAAAGATCCATCCCCACGCAACCACACATCCACCTCCTTCTGTACAGATTTTTCGTAAGCGTTGAGCCGCATGAGTTCTTCAAAGTGATTGATCGCCGTGACCTACAGAAAGAACAGCCCCAGCACTCCCACTCCTACGCAGTAAATCGCAAATATGTGCAGTCGGCCACGTCGAACAAACCCGAGCACTACGTGAATCGCAAATATACCGGTTGCGAATGCGATAGTTGTTCCAAGCAACACTGGGAGCCAATTGACCGTTTCTGGCGATTGGATCAATCCCAACCCTTTGACGAGAGTCGCTCCAGCAATGGCAGGCAAAACCATAATGAATGAGAAATCTGCCGCAGCTTCAGGTTTGATCCCAGACAATAACCCCGTACTGATCGTAGCCCCTGACCTGGACATTCCAGGAAGAAGTGACACGGCCTGGGCTATACCTATCAGGATAGATTTCCAGAGAGTGATTTCGCCGCCTTGGGTACGTGCCAGCAAAGTAGAAACCAGAATTACACCCGTAAGAATCAACATCACACATGCAAACCAGGGACGCGCATAGGTCCATTCCAGTTGTGTATCAAGAAAAACATAGGCTAAACCGGCAGGGATACTCGCAAAAATCACCTGCCAGGCAATCCGCGCATTTCCGTTGACTCGATAAGCCTTTCGGGGATGCATCAGCGTACGGATCATGCCCCTCACGATTGCTCCTAGTCGGTTCCTGTAGACAATAATGATGCTCAAAGCGGTTCCTGCATGAAGAAAAACCTCAAACGTTACATCCGGCGTGAGCTGCAACCCCAATACATGCTGTGCCAAAACCAAGTGCCCCGAAGAAGAAACCGGCAGGAACTCCGTCAAGCCCTGCAGAAGTCCAAGAATCACCGCCTGCCACCAGGTCATGAAGATAATTGTGTTGGTCGAGTGTGGGAAAAATACTTCATGGGAGCGCAGGTTCGACCATCACGACCTCTTCCCGGCTTACAGTGACTTCACCCAGTGGGGTCCCGCGTACCTTACGAACATACTTTTTTGGTGTTACGATGACTGGAGCGATACTGCTGGTGCGTGCCTTGCTGTGCCAGGCTGCAATCGCTGCCGCCTGTTCAATCAGATAACTGCTGGGTTGCGCATCACGCTTCGGAAGCCGCAGTACTGCGTGGGCTCCACTCACCCCGCGCGCATGGAACCACAAATCAAATGGGCGGGCATGCCGAAGCGTCAGAATCTCACTCTCCTTTGCATTGCGCCCCACCCACAATTCATAGGAGGATGCGAGAACATAGCGCCGGAATGGCTGCCCCGAGGATCCGGGCTTTGTACGCCCCTTCTGGAACGCTTTTAGATCCTTGTAGGTCTTCGCCCTTTCCAGTTCCGCCAGTTCCGCTTGCAACGATATTACTTTTTCTTTAGCCTGTTTGATAAGCGTATCCAAGTGTGTTCGGGATGTCCGTGCCTTGCGCGCCTTTGAATAATAGCGTTCGGCATTCTGTAACGAGTTCAGTGCCGGATCCAAAGACACCTTGACCATGGCCCCGGGATGAAATGCATCCTCGAGTTCCACGCGGGATGCACCCGCCGGCAGTGGTGGCGAGGCCATCAGAATATGCCCGATCCTTTCGTATTCGTCCGCGCGTGAGGGTTGTGACTGTTCCATTCTCATTCGCTCAGCCGAACGCTCCGCCTTGTCCAGCATCCGAACAAGGTTTTTCCGTAGAGGCTCGTACTGTGCACGGTAAGCTCTTGCTGAGAGTAGGTGCTGTGCATATGCACGTATCCCCTCATCAAGGTCACTGTATTTCTGCACCTCCTCCTCACCGCGCTCTGTTAGGGGAATCAGAGAAATCGCAGGCGGGCTCTGATAGATATGTAACGGGCCCTGAGCATTCAGCAATCGCAAATGAAACCCCCGTGCCGCTTCATACACCAGAGCAGGATCCGGTAGATTGGGCTTCTCGGACAGCTTCATGACCTCTCTGGCTTGGTCCCTATTGAAGCGCACATAGATACGTTGCAGTGCCTTGGTCAGATTGCCCTTTGCACGACTCCATTGGTCCGAAAACTCTTCAAGACTCTTGGGTTCCGGTGTAGTGCGTGCTTGAGGGAACTCTGCCGGACCGCTTTTACGAAATGCTTCCTGGACACGCCCAGCTTCGTCTCCCAAAAGCACATTAGCCCGGCTTCCATACAGATGCGCTTGAAGCTGAAGCCCACCCGTGAACTCCAGTATCAGAATCCGATCGCCTTCAGAAACACTCACCCTAGCAATTGACTGCCGCCGCAGTGTACGGAAAAGAGACTTCGTGTTGCGCCGGGGGCGGCCAACATCTTCGCGCCGGAACGCACCAACAATTGGTGCGTGCGTCAGAAACGAGATCGCTGTGTCCGCAGTGTTGTGTTCCAACGCAATAATTAACTCTCCAGGGGCGTGGCACCACGCATCCTTGACCGTAGCACCTGGAATTGACTGATCCCAGACGTGAGCAAGCCTGCGCAGGAGATAGTAATTGTTTAGCATCCCGAGAAAGATAACGCGTAGCCGTTCCCCTTGTACCGTTTATTGGTTCGTACCTGGCCATTGATTCCTGCGGGAATCTGACTGTCGTCTCTGGAACGAAATTTGCTCCATACATAGTTACAATCGTGGCCCCAGACCCCCCATTATCACCAACCTATACAAGTCATCCAAGGGAAATTTATAGGGTATCATAAAACAATTATCAGAAGATCGAGTACCGTATCGTTCAGGTCCGAAGAGTTCATGAAAAAGGTCTGTTACTTAGGATTGGTGGCCCTCTTCGCATCCCATACTGCGTGGGCACAGTTTTCCCAATCGTCCATTCGTGGATCACGTGTAAAATGCGTAGACAATCTGGCAGCCAACCATGCGTGCAGCAATATTGACCTCCTCGCCCGCATGTCTAGAACTGATCTGGAAGTGAGAGGAAGTAGTATCCTCAACGACATCTGGGGATGGACTGACCCTGATAGCAAACGGGAATACGCCCTCGTAGGTACAGGTCAATTTGTGGCTTTCGTTGATGTGACCGATCCCGTCAATCCCATCTACAATGGAAAACTTCCTGGGCATGATTCGGATTTTCCCATCATTTGGCGGGATATGAAGGTCTACAACAATCACATGTATGTGACGGTCGATGGGCGCAATAACGGAATGCAGGTTTTTGATCTCCGCCAGCTGCGCAGCTTTGATGGAATTCCCAGGGATTTCCGTGCGACTGCACACTATGACGGAATAACCTCCGCACATAACCTGGCTATCAACGAGGAGTCTGGGTTTGCATACATCACCGGTTATGAACTTTCACGATCAGCTCAGGGGGCAAAAGATACCTGCCGTGGTAGGGGACTGCACATTGTAGACATTCGAATTCCCGGCAATCCAACTTATGCGGGCTGCTTTGCAAATCGCGGCACCGGTAATCGAAACGACGGATACACACACGATGCTCAGTGTGTGATCTACCGTGGCCCCGATGAGAAATATCAGGGACGGGAGATCTGTATCGGTTCAAACGAGTCCCATATCAGTATTGCCGATGTGACCGACAAAAAAAATCCAGTGAACATAGCGGCTGCAAGCTACCCACGTGTGGGGTACGCGCACCAAGGCTGGCTGACGACTGATCATGAATACTTCCTTATGAATGACGAGACGGACGAATTCCGTCCTGAAGTCAGTAACACACGGACAATTATTTGGGACCTTGCCGATCTCGAAGACCCGGTCTATCACTCCGCATTCTATTTTTCATCCACTGGCCCTGACCACAATCTTTATGTGCATGGGGATTACATGTTTGCGTCCAACTATTCCGAGGGACTTCGCATCGTAGATATTTCGGATATTAATCAGCCCCGGGAAATCGCCTTCTTTGACACGCATCCGAGGCATGATGATACTTTTGCCGGGGCATGGAGTAATTATTATTTTCCTGAAAGTGGTACAACCGTCGTCGGCAGTCATCCAGATGGACTGATGATTTTGGATCCGCTTCCAGTCACAGTCACACATACTAAGGCATCTGTCGCGATTCCTGAAGCCTTTTCGCTCTCGCCCGCCTATCCCAATCCATTTAATCCAGTAACGTCGACTGTACTCTCTTTGCCTGAGCAGGCAGAGGTTCGTGCAGAAGTTCTGGATATGCTCGGCCGCTCTGTCGATCTACTGGAGGACGGAGTCCTCTCCGCCGGGCAACATATCCTCACCTTTGATGCCAGCCAGCTCCCAAGTGGAAGCTACTATATCCGTGTCCAAACAGACCAATATGCAACCGGCACCAAGGTCGTGCTGATCAAGTAAGGAATTTGAGGAGGGCGAATCCGCCCACCAACAGTATGGTAAAGGCGATTGCAAGCCAGTTGAAGTAGCGGTCAATAAAGGTTCGAACCGGCTCACCGAACCGCCAGATCAACCCGCTTACGAGCATAAACCGGGCAGTTCGGCTCACCACAGATGCCAGCAAAAATAGCGGGAAAGATGTTCCGAAAGCGCCCGCACTGATCGTGAATAGCTTGTATGGCACCGGAGTAAACCCAGCGGTAAAAATGATGACAAACCCCCACTCTTCGAATCTTCGCCCCAAATCCGCATACACGGACTCGCTGAACCCGGGCACGTTGTGAAAGAAGAACTGTGCAAGGGGGGTGAATCCATCTGCAGTTAACCACGCATAATGGCCGAGCATATACCCGATCGCCCCTCCACATAACGAACCAACGCTGCAAATTAGTCCGAAATACAACGCCTTTTTTCGCTGCCCCAGAGCAAGTGCAATCAGGAGCACATCCGGAGGAACCGGAAAGAAAATCGACTCAGTAACCGCCAGCACGAACAGTGCCGCCGCCCCATAGGGTGTCTCCGCCCAACTGAGCACCCAGTCATATAGCCGCCGGATCCAGTGCACGACTAATCGCGTGAGTCAATGCACTCCCGAAAGAGTGGATGGTTATAGATCTCGGGCGGACACTGCTTCATAAACAATTCCTTATTCTCTGGATCCAGGTCAAAAGATGTCGTGAGTGCATCCAGACACAGCTCCGTCTGACCGAGTAGAAATAGAACCCCGGAATAGAAATACCAAGCCGATGAGCAGGTCGGCTGGAGTTGGATCGCGCGTTCATACGCTGCACGGGCTGCCCCAAGATTCTTGTTCGCAGAGAGTGCCGATGCATACTGCATCCATACATGATGATCATCCGGCTCCAGCTCCGTCACTTTTTTGAATGAACCCAAGGCTTTTTTCGTATAGCCCGCGCACATTTCAGCGTCTCCCTTGCTATGCCAGTATTCGGAGTTCCTCGGATTGAGTTCGGTCGCCCGTGTGTGAGCTTTCGCGGCCAATCGATACCTCTGCTGAAACATGTACTCCCGTCCCAGACCATTCCAGGCCTCTGACAGGTTTGGGTCCAGCTT
>JAPPBZ010000060.1 GCA_026702635.1 Bacteroidota bacterium | reverse complement strand
CATCTGGATCAATATGATCAGAAAGGATTCGTACGGCGCTGAACTGTGCTGCATACGAAAGCTCATAAAACGGTTTATAACTCTGTACCCGCTCAAATGCAGCAACCGCATCCGTATATCGCCCCAGTTGTTCCAGCACCTGCCCCTCCAGGAACTGGGCTCTGGCGGCCAGATCCTTGTCACGAATAGTCGACAACCCTGTCTCCAGTTCCGTGGCAGCCTCTTCCCAGTTCTCATTCTGCACATGCAATTCAGCCAGCGCTAACCGGTAGTGAGGTGCCCAACGACTTGACAGGTCTTCCGCACTCAGAACCGCCTGTAAATGAGTAAATGCTTCCTCGTAAACACCACTGGCGATCAGGGTCCGAGCCAACCAAAAGTTTGCCTCATCCCTGAGAGGAGAGTCCAACTCCAGAATATCATTGAACTTTTCCTCTGCCCCAACAAAGTTATTGGTGAAAAACCATGCCTTCCCAATCGTCATGATTGCATCGTCAACCCACTTCGATTTGGGATGCTTGCGGAGGATATCTGCACTCTTGGCTACCGCATCTTCAAATGGCTTCCGCTGCATGGATGCCTGATCACCATGCCCAAAGAGGGGCAGGAATATATCCTGGTCGATTGGTTGAAGCCTCATCCTGTCTTCAAAGTCCCGGATCCCTTCAGAGAGCGAGCGCTGCGCATTGTAGTACTTGTTATAGTACGCAGAAAAGTCGTTGAATCTGGATCCAAGGAACGATGTACTGCTGCATCCGGCAAGGAATAGTAGCACACAAAAAAGAGCTGCAGGGGTATTGCGCATCGTGTTCAATCTACGTAGCTCACATGAACCAAGTTCGTGCGGCCTTTCCGAGGAAGTGGCATACCAGCACAAATCACAATGGTATCCCCACTCCTGATATACCCTTCACTGACTAACGTTTGCTGAACCAGCCTGACTCCTGCATCCGTATCACTCTGGAAGGGAATCTGGAAAGCTTTTGTACCCCACAATACTCCGACCTGTCCAATGACGTGCGGGGAATCCGTAAATGCATAAACGGGCATTTGGGGACGATGTCGAGCGAGTGCGCGAGCAGTAGCCCCGGATGCGGTCAGACAAACCAGCGCTCGTGCACCCACATGCGCAGCCAGTTCACAGGCAGTTAGGCTCACCGCATCCGTGACATCCTGAGAATCTTCAATCGAGCTTAACTCTTCCGGGAGTCCACGGCTTCTTTCCGGCAGTGCATACCAATGCTCTTCTGCCGATCGAATGATCCGAGCCATTGCCTTGACCACATGCGCTGGATGATTACCGACAGCAGTTTCTCCGCTCAGCATCACTGCATCCGTACCGTCGAGGACTGCATTCGCGACATCACTTGCCTCTGCCCGTGTGGGGGCATGATTTTCAATCATGCTCTCCAGCATTTGTGTAGCAGTGATGACGGGCTTACCGGCCAAGAGACACTTATGGATGATCTTTTTTTGTGCGTGGGGGATGGACGACATCGGCATTTCGATTCCTAGATCACCACGTGCAATCATAATGCCATCACTGACTGCTAGAATTTCGTCAATGGATTCAAATGCTTCTGGCTTCTCAATTTTCGCAATGATACCTGCCCGATGGCCTGCAGCTTTCAGATGTTTGCGCAGATGTACGACATCGGTCTCATTACGTACAAAGGACAGTGCAATCCAATCAACATCCAGATCAATCCCCACTTCAAGGTCTGCAAGATCTTTTTCAGTCAATGCAGGCCCACTCGTACGTACACGGGGAAGGTTCACGCCCTTCCGTGATTTCAAAATGCCCCCCACCTCCACGCGTGCATGAACATCTTCCCCTGAAATTGACGTGACGATGAGCACTAATCGACCATCGTCAATAAGGATCTGCCCTCCAGGGGCCAGATCATATGCAAGTGCATCATAGCTTACATAGATGTGTTCCTCCGATGACACATCCTCTGTCGAATTAAATGCAGATAGCGTTAGCTCCGCTCCATCGACTAGCGTTACCAAATCACCTTGGACCGCCCCTACCCGAATACGCGGTCCCTGAAGATCCTGTAATATTGCAACTTGTTTCCCCTGTCCTTGCGCTTGCTCACGAACGAATTCAACAACCTTCCGATGATCTTCATGCTCACCATGTGAAAAGTTCAGCCGAACCACATCCGTGCCTGCTTCAATCAAGGCGGCAATCGTATCACGATTATTTGAGGCGGGCCCCAAAGTCGAAATGATCTTCGTATGGCGGTGCATCGTAGAGGGAATCATGGGAGATCTGCAATTGATTGGTATCTTTCAAAAGGGGCGCATATCTTACTTGAACCCCTCTGCACCTAATCTGCTTCCTAAATCTCAAATCTATGCGTTACTCTCTGATCATTTTTACTCTGTTCCTGGCCTCTAATCGTGTGCAAGCACAAGAGCACCGCGCCATTGAGTTCCCTGATGTCCCTGGATTTTACACGCTGACCTGTGACCTGCACATGCATACTGTTTTCTCTGACGGCAGTGTCTGGCCGAACATCCGAGTTGAAGAAGCACATCGCGATGAACTGGATGCGATTGCGGTGACGGAACATCTGGAATACCTCCCACACAGAGCTGATATTCCTCTTCCTGATCATAATCGTGCCTTTGAAGTCGCAAAGGCGGCAAATCGAGACCATCCACTGATCATCATCCCTGGGGTAGAAATTACCCGTGCCATGCCTCCTGGGCATGCCAATGCGATATTTATTACGGATGCGAACGCGTTGGTGGCCGATCAGGGCGAGACCCCAATGGAGGTTATGGAGGTATTTGAGCAGGCTCGGGAACAGGGCGCATTCACATTTTGGAATCATCCCGCTTGGACTCCTCAAGCTTCAGACGGGATCGCAGTACTGGACGATTTACACAGAACCCTCATTGACGAGGGTTTGCTGCATGGCATTGAGGTTGCCAATCAGTTCACGTACTCGGATGAGGCTCTCCAGATTGCCCTTGATCATAACCTGACTATCATTGGCACTAGCGATATTCACGGACTGATTGACTGGGATTTTGAGGTTGCCCAAGGAGGGCACCGACCGGTTACCCTCGTATTTGCGGAGGAGCGGACCGCCGAAAGTATTCACGAAGGGCTGAGAGCACGCCGCACTGTCGCCTGGTACCGAAACACGCTGATTGGCCGTGAAGCTGAACTCCTGCCACTCATTCATGCATCCATTACCGTTGAAGATACTGAATTCAGGCCTGGAACATCCGTGTTGAATGTCACACTGGAAAACCATTCCGATGCCCGGTTTTTACTACGAAACACTTCTGATTTCACATTCCATGAAGATGCGAACCTCGTCGAGGTTGCACCTCACACTCTAACGGAGTTCATACTGAAGACTACTGGACAGGATGCGCCTTACCTGGTTACCTTTGATGTTCTGAACGCAATCAGTGCACCTGGTACACATCCCGAAATTACACTCACGATTGATCCCGATTCATCATCTGAGTGATCGAGTAGCATGACCGTTAAGCTGTTGATGGCGTCATAGGGTTGGCAACAGAATCTTTTGTAAAATTCTCCCTTTTGGCGCGAATATTGCTCCTGGAATATCCAAGGGGGCATATTTTGCGGACTGGATAAGAGTTTTGCAAGAGCCTCGTTTGAAAACAAAATCAATAATGTCATGAAACCTTCCCTTTTATTCATTGCTGTCCTTCTCCCTGGCTGTGTCTCTACTCAGTACATCCCCGTAGAACACTTCCACCCCACCGTGGAATACTATGCCCGCACATATGATGGCTTGGACTACGATATTGTTTTTGATGCGACCGTGCAAATGCTGACCGAACAAGGATTTGCTATTATTGATACGGAAAAAGGAAAAGGGATCATCAACACAGATTACGGTGCAGAGGATCGGTCCTTTTTTGGTCGCCGTACACGCAGCAAAACCTCAGTTCTGGTGTCAAATGCTCCGAACGGAACGCAAATCCTGCTGAACTTTGACCTCCAAGAAATTGAGGATCAAATTCTATGGGGAGAAGATGTTGTCATCTATCGTTCGAAACATTTGAATCCACACGTTGCGCGGCGTTATTACCGAGAATTCTTTAATGCTCTTGAAGATTATTTACCATGAAGATGCGAACCATGTCGGGGGCTTCCTCATACTTTAAGGGAGTTCAGTCTGAAGACATCTGGGCAGGATGCACCTTACCTGACTATCTTTGAGGTTCTGAACGCAATCACTGCACCTGGTACACATCCGGAAATCATACTCACGATTGACCCTGATCTATCATCTGAGTGATCAACTAGCGTGACCATCAAGCCGTTGACGGCGACTTAGGATTAGCAACAAAATCAACAATACCATGAAACGTTCTCTTTTATTCTTTGCCGTCTTTCTTGCTGGCTGCGCCACTACCCAGAGTCTTCCGGTGGAGGATCGCTCCCGCACCTATGATCTGGATTATGACTTTGTTTTTGATGCGACTGTTCAGATGCTTGCTGAACAGGGGTTTGCAATCATAGACGCTGAAAAAGATGAAGGAATTATCAACACAGATTTTCGGCTCGAGAGCTCCTTCCTGAGTTTCCTGTCCGGTGGTCCCACACGTCTGAAGGTTTCCGCGCTGGTATCCAACGCACCCAATGGGACGCGGGTGCTGCTCAACTTCGACCTTCAGGACGTGGAAGATGACGTACGCGGAGTCTACAGTTCGAGAAGTCTAACTCCACGTGCTGCGCGGAGATATTATCGAGATTTCTTTGGCTTGCTTGGAGACTATTTGGCACAATAGTTGACCAATCAAGTCCACGGGCCGGTAATGGCCAATGTCAAACCATCCCACTGAATATTGACAAACAGGGTAGTCCCATCCGGTGAGAAGGTTGCACCTGCCAGCTCAGAGTCACTCACCGCATTGCGAGCAAACTTGTAGATCTCTCCCTCCGGTGTGACTCCAACAAGGAATTGTTCATCGGATCCGTCCTCACATACGATCAGGTCTCCCCAAGGGGTGACTGTCAGATTGTCTGCATTCTCAATCAAACCGGGATCATTGGGTTCAATAAATAACTCGAGCCGATTCTCTGAGGGAATTAGTCGCCAGATCTGACCACACTGGGCACTCCCCCCATTGGTGCAAGCGAAGTAAACGGCATTATTCCCGTACCACATCCCCTCACCGCGTGCAAACCTAGCTGCGCCCTGATCAAATCCTCGAAGACGCAGGTCATCCAACGGAGCTTCAATATCGTCCAGATCTATCCAATTAACCTCCATCTGTGACCCGACCGTTACGGTCTGTTCCTCCCAATTACGCGTGTCAAGGCTGGGCCTGCCTATGACTTGAAGCGCCTGCAATTGACCTCCGGCTTCCAGATTTGTGGGATCCTGCGGAATGAAACGGTAAATCAGACTGTCATGCATATCCTCTGTCTGATAGATTATGTTGGTCACCGGGTCAACAGCCACTGCCTCATGATTAAATCGCCCCATCGCCCGAATCGGTGTTGGAGATGCAATCTGCGGTGTTACGCTTGCGGGAACCTGAAAGACATAGCCATGATCTTTAGCTAATCCATCTCCTGCCAAGGTAGTGATCTCCTCACATGTGATCCAGGTATTCCAAGGTGTTGGGCCACCCGCGCAATTGCGCAATGTACCAGCAAGGCTTAAGTACTGAGATACCAACTGCTGCGTTGCCGTATCATATACAAAGGTCGTCGTCCCGCCAAGCGCTGGACTTCCTTCTGTGCCCGCATCATACAGGAGATCTGAGTCAATACGATCCAGCAGCATATTATCCGCTCCGAATGGACCCATATCCGGACCTGCATCTGGATTAACTTCATGATTCCGAATCACAATGGTTTCTCCGGCAGGGCCGGCAAACGTGGCCATGCCATCCGCGGCGCCCGGCACATAAAACCCATCATCCATCAGATCCCCTATGCGGGAAACAATCTTGTAACTGAATTTTTCAGGCAGATCCATAATCCCTTCTGGATCAGCTACGAGAGGACCGAATTTTTCCTTCGCTTGCGTGGAGAAACCACGGCATCCAACCAACGAATGTAGTCCAACAAAGCCGAGTGCAAATGCACCAGAGGTCTGGAGAAACTGACGACGGGAAGCAACTGGATTCTGATTATTGGGAGATGGCATTGATATACGCTCTATGGTGACGAAATCCTTTGACATTGAAAAAGCACATGCAATTTTCGATCTAACATGCACAGGGTTTAACGCCCGAAAGAACATTGTGTACCAAGTTTCTGCACAAGTTTTAAGTACCTATTTCGGCTAACTAACTCGCCTCACTTGAGCATACATGTCCCACCTCATTACTCAAGACACGGAATCCCTGACAGCCAAAGCTTTCCTGGCTGCTTCTTGGGGACCAGCACCTGCCGTGCCGCTTTCGGCGTATCGATGCGTCCCGTAACTCCTGCGACTACGGCCTGATTGTCTCCATCCTGGCGATCCAGAGCCCACTATTCAAATCGGACGTATAGATATATCCCTTGAAGATCTGAGCTCCCCAGGTCATAGGCCACCCCGGTACCATAGACTGTTTATCCGTGGTCATAACATGCGCTATTTCCCGGCCCTGCCTGTAAAGGTTTCCCCTCAACTCTCCACTAATATCAACCACGCGCAGTCCTCCCTGATAATAGCCCACATATAGGCGATCCTCTTCTACCCACACGTTGTGGGTGCCTGCATTCGGTACTTCATACCGGGCAACCTCCACGGGAGCTTCAAGATCTGACACATCCAGAATATGAATGTAACCTCTGGCATCTATTGGCTTGCTCGCATCCCAGTCGTCTGGAAAGATCTCATCTCCAACAAATAGATATTGGCCGTGCCTCCATGCGACATGGGTATTACCTTCTGGATAGGAAAGCCGACTAACCATTACTGGAGCCGTTGGAGTTCCACCGTGGGTTCCTGCCCCCACATCCAATGTGACGACGCCATCATCCCAGTACGAAAGGTATGCATACCCACCTTGGACAATAACATCATGCAGCGTCTTTTCTTCCCTATCCAGCTCCCAGCGACCGACTTCCTTCGGATGAACCGGATCAGAAATGTCAATGATATGGAGTGCACTCGTCCCGTTGTGGCACGCATACACAAGATCTTCCTCAATCCACACATTATGGACACCGCCGGTGACGGTTGCTGTGTACTCTGAAAGAATTTCGGGATGTGCTGGATTCGACAGATCCAGAATTACAATCCCATTGCGACGATTAGAGGCACCTTCACGCGTAATTACTGCAAGTCGATTACTCTCGTGAATCTTTACATCATTGATCCGACGAGCATCCACCTGGATTGAATCGGTCAAGACGGGACGTTGTGGATTGGTTACATCAAAAACCTTCATCCAGTCGTGCATAAAGGTGCCGATATACGCATAATCGCGACCATCCACGCCTTCAAACACCCATGTGTCTCCTGAGTTATGATGTGCAATCGGACCACGACCGGTAACCACCAGCGTCTCTTTGTGGACTCGAGGTTCAACGGCTAAAATGAGGGACCGCTGAATGTTTTCTCCAATATTTGCAGTGATCGTATAATCAATTGCCTCCTCCGCCACAAAGATTCCTTCTGCCCCTTCACTTTCCATGAATGCTCCACCACCCGATGCCTCCCACAATGGATAAACCCCTTTCACCTCCTCCCCATCCCCATCAACTGCCTGGACACGAAAACGTACAACATCTCCCTGTCTCACGATATATCGATTTTGTGCAATCTGATAGGAGACCACGGGATTCGGTACAACCTCTAGGCCCATAGAAGCCGTTGCGCCAGCCGTCCGAATCGTCAGCATGAATGAACCTGGACTCTTCGCATGAATACGACCGTCCCGGTCCACCGTTGCAACTGTAACATTACTACTGAGAAATCGAATACGGCCCTCTGGAATTGAGCCATTTAACCCAACTTCAATGGGCACACTAGTCCCCGAGAGTATTGGAGAGACCGGCACACCGGCAACAAGTTGTGTACTGCCGCCCCTCTCAACGGTAATCTCTGCATATCCTGGCTTTCCTCCCATGATCGCAACGACAACCGCACTGCCGGGGGCCAAAGCTCGAACTACTCCGCTCTCATCAATCGTCGCAATTCCTGACTCGGCAATGTGCCACCTAGCCTCCAATCCCGTGATCGCTTCGTCATCTGCATCATATGCTTTTGCCGAAAAATTCGCAGTCTCACCTACCTTTAGAGCGGCTGATCCCGGCGAAATTTCAACGCGATCGGGAAGAGGCGACTGAAAACTTACCTGTACGAGTAATCCGATGAGTAATAGCTGCATTGGCTGGTGGTCAGTTACGCTGCCCTATAAACTTCTACTGACGGACGCATGATCCACAGCGAATAAAATTTTAAACCCCGTGAGCAGTCACCAAAGCCATAACATCTGGAATGAGTCCCGCCGGGTCTCACTTCTTTCGATCCCGATCGTCGCGACCCAGCTAGGACAGATCAGTAACGGATTTGTTGACGTGATGATGGTAGGCCGCCTGGGATCACCGGAACTCGCTGGTGTAGCTCTCGGCAACGCCACCTATTTCCTGTTTGCTCTGATCGTGATAGGAATCCTGTTGGCCGTGGGGCCAATGGTTTCACAGGCGTACGGTGCTGGAGAGCACGATCCCATTGGACGTACTACACGACAGGCACTCTGGCTGGCCACGCTCCTGTCCCTTCCCGTATTACTGATCATGTGGAATGCAAAATTGCCGTGGAACCTCATGCAGCAGGATACAACCACAATGGCCTATGCCGAAGGGTATCTGCAAGCCGCAATGTGGGGGTTCCTCCCTTTTATGTGGTTCAATGCACTGCGCAATTTTGTAGAAGCAATTGCCCGCCCGCTGCCAATCACGATTATCATTGTGATCGGTATCCTGCTGAATATCGGAGCGAACTACGGGTTAATGTTCGGCAATTTCGGCCTCCCCCGTCTTGGACTCACTGGGACTGGATGGGCAACCTGTATTGTCCACTGGTTTATGTTCATTTGTATTGCCCTGTATGTTGCCTTCCAGCAGCCCTATCGCTCTTACGGAGTACTGCGGAAGCTCCGAACTCCCGACTTCGGCTATTTTCGCGAACTTCTGCGCGTCGGGTTCCCGATCGGAGGATCTATTGGACTTGAAGTGACCCTTTTCAGCGCAACTGCCTTTTTGATTGGCACCTATGGCGCGGTCCCGATTGCCGCCCATCAGATTGCGATTCAATGCGCTGCGATCGCCTATATGGTGCCTCTGGGGATTGGGCTTGCGACCTCTGTGCGGGTAGGCCAAAATATTGGGGCCAAGGATTTTTCTGCCGCAGCAATTTCAGGATACGCAGGCATGGCTTTGTCCCTCATCTTTATGTCTTGCACAGCACTCCTGTTTTTGCTTGCTCCGAATTTCATCGTCAGCATCTACCTGGACACGAATGATCCGACCAATATTGCAACTATCTTACAAGTGGTCAGCTTACTCGGTATTGCAGCGCTTTTTCAGCTCTTCGATGGGTTGCAAGCCACTGCACTGGGAGCACTAAGAGGCCTGAAGGATACACGTATCCCAATGATGCTGGGATTCATCGCCTACTGGCTGATTGGCATGCCAACCGGCCTTGGACTAGGATTCGGTCTCGGGATGGGGCCAGAGGGATTCTGGTGGGGCCTTGTGATTGGATTGTTGGCTGCTTCCATCATGTTTACTCATCGATTTGTCCGAATGACCAATCGACTGAAAGATGATAGCCTTCTCCCCGGATAATACAAGACCCACACCGAAGTCCCTTTTTGAACGAATTATCGCCAGACGGTCCCCCCTCTCAGCAAAGCACAGCCGCTGTTGCAGCGAACTCCACCAGTTACCAATTCTACCACACTTCAAACGACGATCTCAACCTTGGTCTGGTTGGCCAGATTATCCGTCACAGGACACCGATCTCGTACAACTGACAACCATTGATCCAGAAGTTCCTGGTCAGCATCAGAGTCTACATCAAGTTTTACCCTGATGTCCGTAAATCCTGCTCTCTCCGCTGAGTCCCCATTGAGTAACTTGGCAGGATTCAGATCGCCCTCAACACCAATCTTGAGAGATCTAATCGTGATATCAAACTCCTTTGCTATCAGATGGGCCACAACATTCAAACAGCCTGCCAAGGATGCCAACGTATATTCAACCGGATTTGCCGCCTCATCCTTACCTCCCAGAACAGGCGGCTCATCAACTGTAATCTGAAATTGCCTTGATTCGCCCACAAATTTCGTACTGCTTTCACTTTCACCTGCATAAGAAAATTGCAAATTGCTCATAGTTTGGTCCGTTTGTTTGTGGTTAACTGCTCTCCTACATTTCTCAGATTTTTTTCCGAGATCGGCCGCCTACGAGCTACTCGTACGGAAGTTCTAACTTCGTTGGCCATCATACCGGATCTGATGGCATACCTCGGATTATTTCGTGATTTCTAAGAGTTGAGCTGTTGGGACTAGCTTCGAGACAATACAAATTCCTTTGGGAAGAGCCAATTAGCTCTTATTCATGAAAGAGTGCAGCGGCCGGGGTGTCGACTTACTTAAAGTAGGGCCAGATGTAGGGCATCTATAGTGAAAAGCAGTGCTGTTATTGTGAAGATTTGTTGAATTACTAAATGGAATCCAAGAATACGGCCTAAAGTTTAGAATAATGTCGTAAATTCGCTGCGGCTGGAACGCTTTACCCTTCAATGCCCCAAATTTTTCCGAGGAAATCCAATACGCTCCCGCACCTGTCTCTGGGTGCAATGCTTGGAAGCGGTATCGTTGTGGTATTTTTGGTGTGGTATTATTTCTCACCCGAGTACACGGATGTCGGCTACGCACCTGAGCAACCTGTACCCTACAGCCATCGTGTCCATGTAGATCAGTTGGGGCTTGATTGTCGGTATTGTCACAACTTTGTGGAAGTTGCCGATGTCTCAAACGTGCCGGCAACGGAAACCTGCATGAATTGTCACGAAATTGTTCTTCCACAAAGCACAGACCTCGCACCAGTGCGAGCCAGTTGGGCAGACAATTCATCAATCCCATGGGTCAAGGTCCATCAACTACCAGATTATGCCCAGTTCAGCCACGCGGCGCATGTAAACAACGGGGTCGGCTGTGAGACCTGTCATGGCAGAATTGATCAGATGGATGTGGTACGTCTTGAGGAGCCGCTCTCGATGGGGTGGTGCCTTGAATGTCACCGGGAACCGGAGAAGTACCTCCGACCAAATGAAGAAATCACTACGATGGGCTACGTACACAGTGCCGGATTCTTGGAAGATAATTTGAACCGAATCAAACAAGAAGGTATTCGCCCACCAACGAATTGCAGCGCCTGCCATTATTAGTCGGAAACGTGTTATGATATCTCTTCCAGTTATTGGCGACACTCCTGCGAGCTCCGAGCAAAAGTTGTGGCGCAGCCGCCCACACCTTGATCAAGATCCCGGCCTATTGGAACAGGTTTCTGAGGAATTTATCCCTGGAGCGAGTAACGCCCCTACTGGGAGTAATCGCCGCCACTTTATGCAACTGTTGGGCGCGTCCATGGCTATGGCTGGCCTAGCCGCCTGCCGCCGCCCGGTAGAAACCATCATGCCGTTTTCGGACCGTCCGGAAGAACTGATTCCTGGCGTTCCGCTGCACTATGCGACTGCGATGAATTTTCGTGGAACCGCCCGCCCACTTCTGGCAAAAAGCTACGATGGTAGACCGGTCAAAGTTGAAGGCAATCCAGATCATCCAAACGCTTCGGGATCTTCTGGCGTGTTACATTGATCTTGCAGCAACCATGGGCGCAGCGAATAT
>JAPPBZ010000083.1 GCA_026702635.1 Bacteroidota bacterium | reverse complement strand
CGTTTGCACCTCCACCATCCCCCAGAGCGATATACAGATATCCATCCGGTCCGAACGCGAGCTGTCCCCCATTATGATTGCTGGCCGGTTGCCTCACTTCCAGAATGACCATTTCGCTGTTTGGGTCCCCCCGCCTCGGATTATCCGCAAGGGTATTGAATCGGGAAACAATGCTCCGTCTTGGGCTTGAAGCGGAGTAGTAGACAAAAAAGTACCCATTCGTTTCAAAGTCCGGGTGGAATGCCAATCCCAGGAGTCCCTCCTCGTTCCCGGCAGTGCTGACACGGCTCTGGATGTTCAAAAACTGATGTCGATCTGTGACATCCTGCCGGTTTTCGAAGGTCCAGATGATGCCCGGTTGCTCCACTACGAAGAGGTTCTCTCCAAAGTGCTGCAGGTCTACCGGGCGACGGAAAGTAAGATTGGAAAATGCTTCCTCAAAGGCTACCTGGGGCTGGCTCCATGCACAGTGTACAAGGACACAGGATAGAAGAAGGGTGTACGGTCGGAGCAGTAATGACATATAACCGTGTCTCTTGATTAGAGGAGGAAAAGATCTGGTAGTCCAATCCCGCTCAAATGCAATCTGGAATAATTCGTTTCGGTTGGGGGCAAAAGAGATCAATTGGGATATCTGGCATCTACAGGGAAGTTGGCTTTGCACCGGCTCCCTGGTGATCGGCTGGCGGAGCAGAATAGGATGATCTTCATGGCCTAGTGACGGGAGTGTGGTGTCGGATGATTAAATTGTCGGGCCTGATTGCGAAATCCAAACGATCCATATGGCGCTCAAGGGCAAGTGAAGTGTTGCTCTTTCAAAAAGCATAAACACAGCTCCGCATGATTACGCATCCCCTCTCGGTCTTTTTGATTTTGGCAATCGTTGTGTGGGTTGCGGTGTTTCTGGAAACCCGCTTTGCGATTTTTAAAGCTCTGAGTGCCGCGCTAGTTGGCATCCTGCTAGCAATGGTACTGTCCAATGTGGGACTGATTCCAGCGCAGAACAAGGCCTACGATGTGCTCATTGATCCAGGCATCAGTCTGGGGATTGTGCTCATCTTACTGAGTGTAAATATCAGCACGATCCGCAGTGCCGGCGGTCCCATGCTGCTTGCATTTGGACTGGGTGCCATTGGCACAGCTGTCGGTGCATTCACTTCCGCACTGGTTTTGGCCCCTCTTATTGGGCCGGAGACTTGGAAATTGGCAGGGCAATTCATGGGTACGTATAACGGAGGAGGAGTGAATTTTGCAGCATTGGGGCGTGCGTTTGACACCAGCAGCGAGATGTTTTCGGCGGCCATTGCAGCGGATGTACTGCTCACAGCGTTGTGGATGGCGGCCTGCCTGGTGGCTCCGCTGTTCTTCGGTCGTAGGCAGTCTGTGCAGCGGTCAAGGGAGCAGGATGGATTGATCGGATCACTCTACAGGAGCACACCAGTCCGATTACAGGATGCAGCACTGCTGGTGATCATTGCACTTGGTGCGGTATGGCTTGCAAAGCATTTGGGAACTCTTGTGCCCGGCATTCCTGAGGTCTTGTGGCTCACCACAATTGCACTTGCAGTCGGGCAGGTGCCTTATATCCGCCAACTCTCGGGTGCAGGCCTCTGGGGATATTATTTGCTGCTGTTGTTTCTTGCCACGAATGGAGCACAGTCTGTAGTGAAGAACATTATCGTGATCGGTCCTGGGGTGTTATATTTTGCAATCGGGACGGTCGTTCTGCATGGGGTTTGTGTATTTGGGCTTGGGTTATTGTTTCGGTTAGACGTGACCACCCTTGCGATTGCATCGCAGGCAAATGTGGGTGGGCCTGCCTCTGCAATGGCGCTTGCCACGGCCCGGGGCGCGGCAGACCGGGTATTGCCCGGAGTAGCTGTTGGGCTTCTCGGGTATGCAATGGGTAATTACACTGGGTTTGCGATGGGGATGCTGGTTCGGGGGGCGCTGGGCTACTGAGATACAACGTTCATGCCGGAAAAAGGTACTAGCCCCCTCCGTGAGCATCAGAGAACAGAAAGGGCGGATTAATCGACATGATAACAGGGATAAGACCATCACTCAGACGAGACAGTTGTGACTGAAAAGAGCCGCAAAATCACCTGGTCGGCCTGGAATCAGGCACGACAACTGATGTGGAGGTATCGGAGAACCCTGGCGGTCGGCTTTGTGCTTATGGTCATCAATCGTGTGAGCAGCTTTGTGCTCCCCGGTACTAGCAAGTGGCTGATCGATGAGGTCATTGGCAATGATCAAATGGAGTTGTTGATGCCACTCGCCCTGGTGGCCGTTGGTGCAACCATCGTGCAGGCGGGAACATCGTATTTATTATCCAATGTGATCGGTATTGCCGCCCAAAAAGCCATCATGGAAATGCGTCAGCGGATCCATGATCATGTGATTCATTTACCCGCCCGTTTTTTTGAGAGACATAAAAGCGGCGAGTTGATATCACGTGTGATGAGCGACCCCGAGGGAGTCCGCAATTTGATGGGGACAGGAATCGTGATGCTGGTCGGAGGGGTGTTGACCGCAATTCTGGCACTTATCATTCTGTTTGTACTCTATTGGCAGCTAACCCTGATCATTTGTGTAATTCTGGCCACATTCGGTGGCTTCATGGCCTACGCATTCAGAGCGTTACGACCCATTTTCAGGAAGCGCCAAAAAATCCGATCAGAAATCACGGGGGCACTTGGGGAAACGCTTGGCGGAATCTGGTTGGTCAAGGCATATGGGGCTGAAGGCCGGGAACAGGGTAAATTCAATGAGGGGGTCATCCAGCTATTTAGGCTGATCTCCAAAACGATCCGAGGTACATCTGCAACGGTCACGCTGGGGACGGTCATCGTCGGGATCATTGGTGCTTTGATGATTGTCTTGGGAGGCAGAGCGATCGCCGAGAATGCTCTAACTCTGGGGGATTTTGTGATGTACCTTTTTGTGGTCGGGGTGATGGTTGCCCCCATCATACAGATGGCAATGGTTGGTACACAGATTTCAGAGGCATTCGCAGGGCTTGATCGCATCAGGGATCTGATGACAGAGATTCGAGAGGATGAAGATGAGGGTCACAGGAACGCATTGAAACAGGTGCGGGGGGAGGTAACTCTGGAAGATGTACACTTTCGCTACGATGAGACTGTCCCGGTCATCCAGGGAGTTTCTCTTCACGCTGCAAAAGGAACCACGACAGCATTGATTGGGCCAAGCGGTTCAGGCAAGAGTACGTTGATCAGTATGGTTATGGGATTCAATCAACCCCAACAGGGGCGGGTTATGATTGATGGTCAGGATTTGTCCACCTTGAAGCTGAGTGATTACCGCGGATACCTAGGGGTGGTGATGCAGGAGAATTTTCTGTTTGATGGCACGATTGCAGATAACATCAGCTATGCCAAGCCGGCAGCCGCACGCGACGAAATTGAATATGCGAGCCGAATCGCAAATGCACATGAATTTATTCAGAGTTTCCCGGACTCCTATGATACCGTAGTTGGTGAGCGGGGGATAAAGCTCAGTGGCGGACAGAGGCAGAGGATCTCCATCGCACGCGCAATTCTGGCAAACTCCAAAATCCTTGTCTTGGATGAAGCGACCTCCAACCTTGATACGGAAAGCGAGGCATTGATTCAGGAAGGGTTCAAGAATCTTCGCGAGGGACGGACCACATTTGTCATTGCCCATCGGCTCTCCACCATCCGGAGTGCCGATCAGATCCTGGTTCTCGAAGCAGGCAGGATCGTCGAACGGGGCAGCCATACTACGCTCTACCGCATGGGTGGTCGCTATCGGGAGCTGTACGATCAGCAGCACAGCTACGAAAAAGATCTCTACGTAAACCCTGGCGAAGATTCTCTCCAATAATGATCGCCACCATGGATTATAAGCGGTAGCGAACAGTCGCCATCGTCGAAAACAGGTTTAGTTTACTGAAGGTCGTTGTATTGGTTAGATTTTCCACTCTGTGCACAGTGTACTCCCCTTGGCTGTTAAAATCCTGTAGCAAGGTGTAGCTGAAACGAACCCCTGCAAGAATTTTTTCAGTGAGGATATACTCGAACCCGGCATGCCCGGAAGCCAAAAGTACAACATCCGCCAGATCCTCATCCTGCAGTGAATCATAACTTGACAGGTCCCCGCTGCACGGCTGGTTCGTGCATGAATAGCGTTCCTCGTAATACAGATCGGTCACGACTGCACGCGCGACCCCGGTTCCCATGCCTAGGTAAGGGCGGAATGTGCGACCCCGTGGGAGCAGATCCAGGAAGGTATTGATGTGAAGAGAGGTAACCCGTAATCTGCCAATGGTTGCGATGGTCGTCACCTGAACCCCCGAATTTGGATCAAACTGAGGGGCAGGTGATTCGTCCAGGTGTGCAATCCGGCTGAAGATCTGTTGCAGATTTCGAGCCGAATATTGAATATTGAGGTCGATGCGCAGCGATCCCTGTTCCCTTCCTGCACCGGCACGGAAGGCAAAGCCCGGGTCTGTCGGGATTTGATAGTTCCACCGATATCCAGAGTGTTGATTTGGATTGTTGTTATTGCATCCATCCAGATCGGGGCAGCAGATAAAACCTGGATAACAGAATGAGTCAAGGTTAAATCCCTCCTGTGCTAGGTCTCCGCTGAAAGCGGGGCCTGCACCCAGTTCGACATACCAGCCATCAACCTGCCCATAGGCAGTTGAAAGGTTTGCTGTCAGAAAGAACAATAGAACAGAAGCCGATAGCTTCATCGTCGAATGGGGTTTATGTTAGAGCACGGATGTATTTTATGCTGCACCAGAAAACGCGTTAAGTCATGCCCGTCTCCTATATACGGATTACCATCTTTTTAGTCTCACTGTGTGCCTGCAGTTCGAATTTCCAGATGGACGAGCAGGAGCGGCCCAATTTTATTATCATCTTTGCGGATGATATGGGATATGGAGATGTGGGTGTATATGGGCATCCGACTATTCGGACTCCCCATCTGGATCGCATGGCTGCAGAGGGACTTCGTTTTTCTCAGTTCTATACGGGAGCATCCGTATGTACGCCGAGCCGGGCTGCGCTTTTGACCGGGCGATTACCTGTCCGAAATGGGCTAGCAGATGACCGGATCCGGGTTCTCTTCCCTCCAAGCAAGGGAGGGATGCCCGCATCAGAGATTACAATCCCGGAAGCATTGCAATCCGTAGGTTATGTAAGCGCAGCAATCGGGAAATGGCATCTCGGGCATGTCCCCGGGCATTTCCCGACGGAACATGGGTTTGACGAGTATTTTGGGATTCCTTACTCAAATGACATGACCCCTTCAGCGAGTGACTGGGGGCGTGCGCAGACGTACCCCCCATTGCCTCTTATGCGGGGTACGGAGGTGATTGAGTCGGAGCCTGATCAGCGCCTTCTGACGCGCCGGTATACAGAAGAATCTGTTTCCTTTATCCGAAAAAACAGAGATAATCCATTTTTCCTGTACCTGCCGCACACTATGCCTCATATTCCGCTCTTTGCATCGGATGAATTTGAGGGAACGAGTGCACGAGGGCTTTACGGAGATGTGATTGAAGAGATCGATTGGAGCGTTGGACAAATACTGGATGTTTTGCGGGAGACCGGCCTAGACCGCAAGACCCTTGTCATTTTCACAAGTGATAACGGGCCATGGCTGACGGTAGGGTTTGCAGGTGGGACTGCCGGACTTCTGCGTAATGGGAAAGGAACCACCTGGGAAGGGGGAATGCGCGTGCCGACGATCGCTTGGTGGCCAGGAACGATTTCTACTGGTCATACGACCCAGGCACTGGGAGTCACCATGGATCTAATGCCGACCATGCTGGAGCTCGCCGGTGCATCGCTCCCAGATGATCGAATCTATGATGGAGTGGACCTGACGCCAGTTTTTCGAGATCCTACCGCCCAGGTTCGGGAAGCGATCTATTATTATCGTGGGACTCAGCTTTGGGCTGCACGTAAGGGGCCCTGGAAGGTGCATTACATCACGCAAAGTGCATATGTGGGCGATCAGCCAGTGGTACATGAATCGCCACTTCTCTATCATTTGGACCGGGATCCAGGGGAGCGGTTCAATCTTGCTGAACAGGAGCCGGAGGTGATCCTTGAAATACAGGAAATGGTAGAGGAACACCTAGCTGAAGTCGTCCGAGCACCTACTCAACTGGCGATTCCAGAATGGAACGAGTGACATGCATTCTTTTTGTTTGTGTGGCTTTTGGTGCCTGCAGCCAGGGGCCACCTCCTCTTCCGCCGCCGGGCATGGTCTATATCCCGGGTGGAACGACTCAAATTGGGTCAAAGAACGGTATGCCGCATGAGCGGCCGGTTTTCCGTGCTCGTGTTCGGCCGTTTTTCATGGATATCTCTCCGGTTACGGTCGGATCGTTCCGGGAATTTGTCTTGGCAACAGGATATGTGACGCAAGCCGAATCATTCGGGGATGCAGGCATCTTCAATGATTCAACCAGACAGTGGGAACTCAGCCCTGGTGCATACTGGCAGTGGCCATTAGGTCCTGATTATTCGCCAGCTCCCGATGATCATCCGGTTACGCAGGTGTCGTGGAATGATGCAGTTGCGTATGCGGAATGGGCGAATAAGCGGCTTCCCACTGAAATTGAATGGGAACATGCCGCCCGTTATGGTAGCAGCGGCCAATACGCCTGGGGGGATTTGCTTGTACAGGACGGAGAGTACAAGGCGAATGTGTGGAACGGCCAATTCCCCAGGTTCAATACCAACGCAGATGGATATGCAACCACATCACCGGTGGGAGCATTCGGGGAAACACCTGCAGGACTCGTTGATATGGGCGGGAATGTATGGGAGTGGACCGCAGATTGGTATCAATCCTATGCGGATCGGGATCAGGAATTTCAGCCAAATTCCAGTAGCGAGAAAGCGCAGCGTGGAGGCAGTTTTTTGTGCGAGCCGGGCTGGTGTCATGGCTATCGGGTCTCCGGGCGCAGTCACTCAACACCGGAGACTGCCCTCTATCATGTGGGCTTTCGCCTAGTCAGGGACATTACCCCTTAGCCAGATAGTGATCAACTGCTGTGATCGCAGTGGTCAGGCGTTGATCCTGGGTTCCACAAATCGGAACGGTGTTCAAAGAGTGGGTTTTGGCCTCAGCCATCAGGAGTGCGTGCGAGCGTAAGCGCTCTTGGGGACTCGCCCGTTGACCAGGATCGGGGATCCAGGGGATATCTGGTTCCATGAACAGATAAAGTCCCGACTGGTGACGTTTGGCAGCACGCTCGATAGAGGGTGGACACTCACCGAAGTAGATGCGCTGGTATACACATGTAGTGAAAAGATCTGTGTCTACGAACAGGACTCTATGAGCTTCAGGTTGCAGGGAGGCAACTAGATCCAGGTGTCCTCTGGCAATCGCATGCACATCCGCCTCCTCGGGAAGTGCTCCTTTCTCGTCAACAAACAGCCTCAGGTATTCGGCAATCCAGATCGTGTTGTAATGTTTTGCCAGTGCGGCTGCGAGTGTGGTTTTGCCGGTTGATTCAGCCCCCATCAGTACCACGGTAGTCACACGATCAGAATTCATCGGTAAGTCTGCTGTGAGTGCTGATGATGAAATGGTCTCCCTTCAACGGAATGGATCTCATACCGGTTCGTCAACTAGAGAGCGAGGCACGGTAGGTGATTGACGATGAGAGCGTCAAATTGGCCTAGGAAAACGGGTACTTTTGCCAGCTGTTCTATAGATTATATCAAACGATCTATTTTGGTCATAGAGAAGTAATCACAACCAAACACGTAGAATGATGGATTTAGACGATGTGCCTGTCGGCCGGATACTGAGCCGTCGAGAAATCATGCAGATTTTCGGAGCCGCTTTCGTGGCAGGATCCAGTCATCTTGTAGCGAATCAATCTGCTTCAGCAGTTGGCGTGCCTGACTGCATCGTTCGGCCGGAGCAAACGGAAGGCCCGTTTTTTACGGATGTTGAGTTTGAGCGATCTGATATCCGCATGGATCCCAGTACCAATACTGTTTCCCCTGGCTTGCCTCTTGGGGTCACAATTCAGGTTTTGCGGGTAGGCAGCGAAGAATGTGTACCTTTGCCCGGTGCACAAGTAGATCTATGGCAGTGCGATGCCGTGGGGCGGTATTCAGGGTTTCGGGACCGAGGATCAGATCTACGCGACCTGAAATTCCTTCGCGGCTACCAGTTGACGGACCAAGATGGGATGGCTCGGTTCATGACGATTTATCCTGGATGGTACAGAGGCAGGGCCGTACATATTCATTTTAAAATCCGTACTGGAGTGGAAAAGGGAAGGAGATATGAGTTTACGTCACAGCTCTATTTTGACGACGAGTTGACGGATCAAGTGCATGCGGAGCCGCCCTATGATGTACATGGCACACGCACGGTTCGCAACTCCAATGATAGAACTTTTCGCCGTTCGAGAGGTCGACTGACGCTGGAGCTGACTCCCAGTGATGCAGGGTACCAGGCCCTGTTCCCCATTGGCCTTGATCTCTCCGATGCAGGATAGAGGTCAGGATCTAATGTGAGGCCCTGAGAAATATTCCAAGGGGATTATCCGAACGATTGAATCTGTGCATTCGGGATTTTTGGCTTCATCCTGTGCGGATATAGATAGACAAGTGGTTTCAGGTCAGTATCTTCCGTAGATCCGCGTACTGGCAAGTTGTTCATCATGGCAAAGTATGTATTTGCTGAATCGGTCCGATACCTTAAGGGAGTGGGCCCTTCCCGCGCGGATGCGCTCTCTCAGTTTGGCGTAGAGACCTATCGGGATCTCTTACATTATTACCCCAGGCGTTATCTGGATCATTCGAATGTATCTCAGGTGATTCATTTGGATACCCAAGGGGAGATGGTAACGATTATCGGGGTCGTTCATGGTGTAGAGGTGGTTAAGGGGCGTAACCGTCAGCGTCTGGAAGTACTGATCCGTGACGATTGGAACGGACGCCTGAAATTAATCTGGTTCAAGGGATTCAAATGGATCCAGAAAGCGCTCGTTCCGGGCTACCGGATTGCATTTACCGGGGAGGTGTCAAGGTTTGATAAATCCTGGACGATGGTGCACCCGGATTTTGATCGGCTTGATGAGGGAGGGCCACAGCTCTCAACGGGTAGAATTACTGCCCTGTATCCTGGAAGTACACGGCTGCAGGGAGTTGGCCTCAGCAGTCGAGCGTTTCGGAAGATCGTCTATCAACTCATCCAGAGCCATGGGTTGAAATTTCCACAGGTTCTGCCCGAGTGGGTAGAAAAGAAGCACAACCTCCTAGATGGCCGGGTCGCCCTGCGGGCAATCCATTTCCCAAAAAGCCATGAGGAGATTGAAAAGGCCAGATACCGCCTGAAATTTGAGGAATTCTTCTTTCTTCAATTACTGCTTCACCATACCAAAAAGAAGCGTGCAGAACGTACAGGGATCCGATTGAATGGTCAGGGAGTCCGCTATCGGCAGTTCATCAACGAGGTGCTGCCCTTTGAATTGACACAGGGGCAGAAAGACGCCCTAAAAACGATAGAAGAGGATATGCTCAGTGGCTATCCCATGTATCGTATGTTGCAGGGGGACGTCGGCTGTGGCAAGACCGTCGTTGCAGTTGCGGCCCTGATCTTGGTTGCAGACAGCCGGTTTCAAGGCGTTTTCATGGCACCGACAGAGGTCTTGGCCGAGCAGCAATATGCCAGTCTGTCTCAATATCTTGAGCCGCTTGGGATCAAGGTTGGGTTGCTGATCGGAGGACAGCGTAAGCGGGTGCGGGAGCAGGTCTTGGCAGAGATTGCCAGTGGAGAAATTGACATTGTTGCGGGGACCCATGCGGTGTTTCAGGAGCAGGTGAAGTTCAAGAAGTTGGCGCTTGCAGTGGTAGACGAGCAGCATCGCTTCGGCGTGGAGCAGCGAGCAAGCCTAGTTGCCAAGGGAGAAAATCCGCATGTGCTTATGATGAGTGCCACGCCGATTCCGCGATCCCTTTCGTTGACGATGTATGGGGATCTGAGTATGACGACCATTCGGGATCTCCCAAAAGGACGCAAGCGCATCATCACCAGACTACTCCGGGAAAGTCGCCGCTCGGAAATGGAAGCCATCGTACTGGAACAATTACGGCAGGGACGGCAAGCCTATATCGTCTATCCGCAGGTGGATGAAAGCGAGAAGAGCGATCTAAAAAACGCGGAAGCAGGTTTTCTGGCATGGCAGCGGTTGCACCAGAAGGACAAGGTGGGGCTTGTACATGGAAAGATGAAGAGCCAGGAAAAAGAAGCGGTCATGGCACGGTTTAAGTCGGGACAGGTGCAAGTTCTAGTGGCAACGACTGTCATTGAAGTCGGCGTAGATGCATCAGAAGCAACCGTCATTGTCATTGAACATGCGGAGAGATTTGGGTTGAGTCAACTACATCAGTTGCGGGGACGAGTTGGACGGAGCAACCATCAAAGCTATTGTATCCTCATGGCAGAATGGCGTCAATCTTTGGAGTCCAAAGAACGATTGGAAGTGATCGAGCGTACCACAGATGGGTTCGAGATCAGCGAGGCTGACTTAAAGTTGCGGGGAGCAGGTGATCTATTCGGAACTCGGCAAAGTGGAATGCCGGAACTTCGGATTGCAGAGATCCCAGGGGATACACCGATCCTGGAACAGGCGCAACAAGCGGTAAGAGATCTTTGGGAACGGGATCAAGATCTGGCTTTACCTCAGCATCAGGCGATGCACACATATTTTGAGACGTTCATATTGGCACGGATGGAGGGGTATGCACGTACAGGTTAATGGAATATGGAGAAGTACTGGGACATATTTCTGAGCGGCTACGAAGCCTACTCACGCTATTTGTGGACAGAGATCACCGTCCCCCACTGGCAAAATTATTTCTATTGGCTGATTGGAGTTAGCCTTGTTTTCTTTGCCCTTGAGCTCTTTGCTCCATGGCGTAAAGAGCAGAAGAAGTTCAGGCATGATTTCTGGCTGGATCTTTTCTACGTGTTCTTCAACTACTTCCTATTCTCGCTCTTTATCTTCAACGCGGCGAGCATGGTGGTTGTGAATCTCTTCAATGATGCGCTGGCCAGTATTGGGATTACCAACCTGGTGGCTATTCAGGTGGGCAATCTACCCGTATGGGCACAGCTGCTGGTGCTTTTTGTGATCCGTGATTTTATTCATTGGAATGTCCACCGGCTCTTGCATCGTATCCCGGCATTATGGGAGTTTCATAAGGTGCATCATTCCGTGGAAGAGTTGGGGTTCGCTGCGCATCTGCGGTTTCACTGGATGGAGAATGTGGTCTACAACGGACTGCAGTATATCCCGCTGGCGATGATCGGGTTTGGGATTGAAGAGTTTTTTATTGTTTACCTGGTCACACTGGTGATCGGGCATGCGAATCACAGCAATATCTGGATCCCTTTGGGCCCCCTGAAATATGTAATCAACAACCCTCAGATGCACATTTGGCATCATGCCAAGCACTGGCCGGAGGGCCATCCGTATGGTATTAATTACGGGATTAGCCTCAGCCTGTGGGACTACTTGTTCAAGACCGCATCCATCCCTCACAGCGGGCGTGACATTGAACTTGGTTTTGAAGATCTGGATGAATTCCCCAAGACGTTCGTACGACAGAATTTGCATGGACTTGGCATCGACAAAAAGAGGAAAAAGGCCCAGTGATTCCGGGTGTGTACAAACCTGTAGAGATGGTCAGGCAGGAATCCCCTCGTGGTACGAGCTCTCGGGCACGACCCTTGATTGAGATCAGCCGAGCGCGCGGGCTTCCCCGCACCTCGGACCGTTAGGTATTCATTGAGAACCCGGTACAGACCCTGCCCATGCGACCCAAAGTGAGGTCCTTT